>NZ_CANPWG010000055.1 GCF_947581915.1 Candidatus Palauibacter scopulicola | reverse complement strand
AGGCGGGCATGAGGAGCGTGATCCCGCGCCGGCTCTCGAGATGCCCCCGCACGGGGACCACCGCCTGGCCGCCGGACAGTTCGCCGAAGGCGACCCGCATCGCATCCACGGCCGTCTTCGCCGTCACGGCCCGCTCGATGTCGCTTCGCGAGAGGATGCGGATCTCCACTCGCTCAGCCTCCCGTGCCGGCGGCGCGGGAACGGCGCTCGTGGAGGACGGAGCGGAGCATCGCGATCGCGGCGTAGAGGACGACGACGACGACGAGCCAGCGCATCGCGTCGAGGGGGAGCGAGCGGACGATGAACGCCGCGATGAGGACGGCCGGGATCCCGCCGATCGCGAGGCCGAGGGCGGCGCGGAGGCCGTAGCGTCCCGCCTTCAGGAAACGCAGGCCCGCCACCGGCATGAGGAAGGCGGACGCGCCCATCATGATCGGGAAGGCGACGGCCGGGTTCAGTCCCATGAGGCTGACGACGATCATCGTCGGGGCGTAGATCCCGATCCCGATCGTCATGAGCGCCCCGAGCACGAAGAGGCAGCCCGCCGCGAGGGCGAGCGACCCGCCCGACAGGCCGGACGCTTCCCCGCCCACGGCGGTGATCTCGAAGATCGCCATGAGGAAGGTGGCGGCGGCGATGAGGAGCGCGACTCCCATGCCGACCTGGATCCGGTAGCGGGGCAGCCGGGCGACGATCCCCGCGCCCAGCCACGCCCCCAGCACGGCGGCCGCGATGAGGACGAAGAGCGTCGTCGGTTCCACGCTGATGATCGCGATGAAGATGAAGGCCTGGATCACGACCGGGGGCGTGTGTCCGATCATCATCGTGCCCGGGATCTCCTCGTCGGGCACCACCTTCTTCAGCTTGAACAGCGAGGTCGTCGGGGCGAAGGAGCCGATGCCGAGCGTGTCGAAGAAATTCGTCCCGAAGCCCACCGCAAGTTCGAACAGGCTGGGCCGGCCCCGCCAGCCGTCGCGCTCTCGTCCGGCCCGGGTGGCCGCGGCGGCGGCGCGCGCCCACGCCGCGAGAAGCCCCGCCGTGAACAGCGCCAGGACGGAGAACAGGTAGAGGCGCGGATCGCTCAGGTCAGGCACAGGGTTCGACGCTCATTGCGGTCAGCGCGGCGGCGGGTCCTCGGACAGCGCCCGGTAGTACGCCTCCACGAGTTCGCGGTATTCCTCGGGGACGTCGTCCGACCCGGAGAGGAAGAAGCGTTCGATCTGCGACCCGAGTTCACGGCGGAGGGCGAACTCGAAGTCCTTCAGCCCGCGCAGCACATCGGCCTGCAGCGCCGCGAGTTCCTCGGGATCGTCGAAGTCCCCCATGGTCCGCAGGCGATCGAGCCCGGCGATCGCGCCGTCGAGGTCGCCGACGTCGACGCCCTCCTGGCGCAGTTCGTCGCGGAGGCGACGCGCGTCCTGCCCCCGCTCGCGGAATTCGCGCTGGAACTGCCGGACGTCTTCGGGCGACAGCCACGGTCCGCCGCCGCCGCCGCCCCCGCCGGGCGCGAACCCCTGGCCGCCCCGGGGGGCCTGGCCGGGCTGGCCCGGCTGACCGCCACGGCCTCCCTGGCCCTGGCCCTCGCCCTGCTGCTGGCCGCCTTCCTGGCCCTGGCCGCCCTCGCCCTGCTGGCCCTCACTGCCCTCGCCACCCTGCTGACCCTGCTGGCCCTCGCCGCCTTGCTGACCCTCGCCCTCCTGACCGCCCTGCCCTTCCTGGCCCTGCTGTTGACCTTGGCCCTCCTGCTGACCCTGGCCCTGCTCACCCTGCTGCAGGCGCTCCTGGAGCGACTCGAGGCCGCGGACGAGGTCGCGCGTCTCGTCGAGTTGCCGGCCGAGGCGCCGGGGGTCCGACTCGCTCAGCGCGTCCCGCGCCGCCTGGACCCGGGCCCGGACGTTCTCCGCGTCCTGGGTGATCTGTTCCTCGAAGTTCCGCACATAGTCCTCGGACTGCGTGCCGAGGACGCCTCGCGAGAAGTTGAGTTTGTCGCGCAGGCGGCTCTCGCGGATCTCGCCGGCGGCTTCCACGAGACGGCGGGCGGCCTCCGGCTGATCCTGACGCGCCTCGCGCGACAGGCGGTCGAGGTCGGCCTCCAGCTGGTCCACCTCGCCGGCGAGTTCGGCCTTGCGTTCGCGCAGTCCGGCCAGACGCTCCCGGTCGCCGCCGGTCGGGTCCTCGTTCACATCGCGCTGGAGTTCCCGCTGACGCTCCGCGATGCGCTCGGCTCGCCGCGCGGCGTCCTCGACTTCCCGCTCCACGGCCGCGACCTGGCGGTTTTCCAGTAGCCGGCGCGCGTCGCGCAGCCGGTCGAGGGCGTTCGACGCCTCCGCCTGCCCCTGCCCGCGGCGACCCTGCGCCTGCGCCCGCCGCATCTCGTCCGCCGCCTGCTGCAGCCGGCGCGCGGATTCCTCGACGTCCGCCCGGTCGCCCTCGCGACCCAGGCGCTGCAGTTGCCGCGCCAGCTCCTCCGTCTCCTGGATCATCTGTTGCTGCTGGCCTTGGCCCCCGCCTGCGGCCCCGCGCTGCTGCGCGGCCGCGCGTTCGTTCATCTGCTGCTGGCGCCTCGCCAGTTCCTCGAGCTTCTGCAGCGCCTCGTCGACCTCCTGGTCCTGCTGTTGCTGCTGGCCCCGCTGGACGGTCTCGTACTGGTTCCGCAGGCGGTCCAGTTCCAGTTCGAACAGGTCCGCAAGTTCCTCGGCCCCCGACCCAACGCTCCCGGGCGTACCGCCGCCCCCGCCGCCGCCCTGCTGCACCTGGACGTCGCGGAACGCGGCTTCGGCCCGCTGCAGGTGCTGGAGCGAACGCTGCTCGGGCGCGAGCGCCTCCTGGAGCCGCCGCTCCCCCAGCATCGTCTCCGCTTCCAGCATCGCGGGCGGCGCCAGGGGGAGTTCGCGGAACACCGTCTCGAGCGACGGATCGCCCGCCACTCCGCGCTGCTGCATCTGCGCGATCAGCTCTTCCACCTGCTGCCGCAGCCGCCCCTGCAACAGCGTCAGCGTGGCCAGGTTCTCCGACATCTCCTCGTCCTCGAACTGGGTCCGGTCGCGGTCGAGGCGGAAGGTCGCGGCGACGATCTGGCGCTGCTGTTCGGACAGCTCGCCGCCCATGCCGGCCCCGCCCCCGCCGCCTCCACCCCCGCCTCCGCCCTGCTCGGCCTGGCGGAAGTTCCGGTCGAAGGGACGGATCTCGACGAAGTAGATGTCGGAGCTTTCGACCCCGCCGCCGGGGCCGCCGGCACGCAGGTCGGTCGCGCGGGCGTAGTAGGAGAGGACGTCGCCCGGCTCGAGGCCGAACTCCTCGAGAAAGAAGGTGTGTCCGCCGGAGAGCTGCGTGGTGCCGCCGCGGGCCGTGCCGTGGAGCACGCGGGACGACTCCTCCCCGCCGTTCACCGAGTAGAGGAGTTCGACCTGCCCGAGACCGAAGTCGTCCTCGGCTTCGACCTCCACGTAGAGTTCCTCGATCGGCGACAGGCGCGTGTCCCGTCCGGGCTCGGCGATCCGGACCCCCGGCGGCTGGTCGTCGAGCGGTTCGACGAGGTAGTCGGGGGAGCCGATGACGAAGCGGTTGCCCGGACCCATGAACTCGATGCGGTAGAACGTCTCGCCGGTCACCGTGAAGCTCGTCTCGAACGCGCCGTCCACGGGTTCGAGCGCCGTCCCCTCCTCCTCGCCGTCGAACGCGAGCCGCGCCGCCTCCGTCGCCATCGTCGGCGTCACGCGAAGACGGACCTCCGTTCCGCGCAGCACCGCGATGTCGCCTCCATCCTCGACCGTGCGCGGGCTCAATCCGGTGTAGGCGGGGAAGCGGTACTCGAGGTCGATCCGGTCCACGTAGGGGAGGTCCGCGACCTCGATGGTGAAGACGGGCGACCGGACGCCCTCGGAGGTCACCGCGTAGTCGGTGGGCTCGTCGAGGTCGAAGAGGAGGATCTCGAACGCGGCGTCCTCCGCGGCCGGCGTCATGAAGTAGCGCTCCCACACCTCCGACTCGCCGCGCCGGACGGCGACCTCCACTTCGTCCGTCTCGAACCCCTGCGGGAACGCGCGCACGAGTTGATCCGAGCCGCGGGCGATGAGCGCGTCGCCGGGCTCCACCGTGATCGCATAGGGATTCGCGGCGTCGGCCGTCTGCCAGGGGCTCAGGAGGAGCGAGCCCGCCGTGCCCTGGAAGGCGGGACCGAAGAGGGCGACGAGCAGCACGGCCGAGGCGACGCCCGCGAACCAGGCGGTCGAACGGCGCAGCCGGTCGCGCTCGACGCGGCGCCCCCGGTCCACCCGGCGGGCGCGCCGGGCCGCGACCTCCAGCAGGCGAGCGTCGAGGCCGGAGCGGGCGCCCGGCGACGCGGCGCGCTCGATGGCCGCGAGGAACGCCGCCTTGAGCGACGGTTCATGCTCCTCCAGGTAGAGCGCGACCTGCGCGTCCGAGACCCGGCGCAGGAGCGGGCGCACGACGAACCAGGCGACGAGGCCCGCGGCGGCGGCCCAGAGCAGGATGCGGAAGACGAGCACCGCGCCGTCGTCGAAGCGCAGCCGGTCGATCCCGAAGGTCGCGACGAAGAAGACGGCGAAGCCGATCCCCAGCGTCACGGCGACGCCCTGGATGAGCTGGCGCATGCGCCAGCGGCGCCTCACGTCGCGGACGATGCCGAGCAACTGGTGCTCCGTGTTCCGCGTCTTCGCCCATCGCTGCATCGTCATCCTCCCTTACTTCCGGCTTCATGCCAGGCTCCGGCCCGGCCCCGGTCTCAACTCGTCAGGCGCCTGCCAGCCCGGACACGGGACGTTGGCGCGTCCAGCGGTTCGCGAGCACGCTCTCCACCCCCAGCACGAGCGCCGCGAGCAGCAGGAGCACCCACCAGAGTTCGGCGCGCCGCGGGACCGTCTCCCCGCCAGCGGTCGCACCGCCCTCTCCGGCCTCTCCCGCCGCCGGCGCGACGCCCGCCACGGCTTCCACCACGCGTTCCGGCGCCACCGGCGCCAGATCAGATTCGGTGATCCGGGGGTTCACCGCCACGGTCGTGGCGCGGCCGGCGTCGTCCCGGAGCGCCACTTGGTAGAAACCCGCGCGCGGAAACTCGATCCACGTCGGCCCTTCGCCGACCTCCACCGGCTGCCGGTCGCCGTCCGGATCCACGAGGACCCACTCGGCCTCGTCCCCGGCGAGCCCCGCGGCGCCCGTGCCTCCCGTTCCGCCCGGTCCGCCCGGTCCGACGAGGGCCGTGAGTTCGAGCACGCCTCCGGCTTCGATCCAGCGGTCCGGCTCGCGATACCCCGTGGCGTGCAGCGCCAGCCGGTGGACGAAGGGCAGGAAGACGGGCTGCAGCGCGAGGTCGTTCCAGAAACGGTCGAGGGTAGACGTCCACACCAGCACGCGCCCCTCGCCCAACGAATGTTCGAGCAGGGCGGGTTCCCCGCTGTCGAAGCGGGCCACCACCGCCGTGCCCCCGGAGGGATCGAGGCTCCAGAGCCGGTCGAAGCGCGCGCCCGAGAAGTCCCCGCTGCGGGGACCCGAGAACACCTCGAACACCGGGTGGTCGTAGTCGAGCCACGACAGCCGGCGGCCGTCCGCGGCATCCACGAGGGAGCCCGGTCCGGCGCCGAGCAGTTCCAGTCCGGCGTCGGACCATCGATTCATGCTCGCATCCCGCCCGAGGACGATGAGCAGGCCCCCGCCGTCGCTCACCCACTCGCGCAGCCGGCCGGCCCGGCCCGCGTCGGCGAGGTCCGCGTCGTTGAGGATCGCGAAGTCCGCCGACGAGAGCGTGCCGGCGTCGAGACCCGCGGCCGGCGCCCGCGACGTCTCGATGCGGGGCGCGTCGCCGATTTCGAGGGCGCGCTCGAGAAAGAGGCTCCCGTCGGACGCCCTGCGGTTGTTCTCCAGGATCAGCGTGCGCAGACCCGCCTCGGGCGCCGCCATGAAGCGGAACTCGTTGTCGATGGCCAGCCCGTCCTCCGGAACGGTGAGGCGCCCGCGGCTCCGGCCTTCCGGCAGGGCGAGGTCGTCGAACACCGCCGTGCCCACGCCGCGCGGCGGCATGTCCACCGGGACCGTCGCCACCGTCCGCCCGGCGATCTCCAGCGTCACCGGGAGCCGCTCCACCGGCGCGTCGCCCATGTTCGCGAGCCGGGCCAGGAGCCGGACACGCCCGTCGGACGCCGCTCGCACCGCCGCCTCAGCCAGCGCCACGTTCGCGGCCTCCTCCGGCGCGACGCTCGCCGCCCGCAATGCGACTCCGTCGGGAAGCCGCACCCGGCCGCCGTCCTCCCACCCCGTGCGCTGGAAGTCCGAGACGAGCGCCACCTCGCGCGTCCGGTCCTCGGACTCCGCGAGGATCCGCCCCGCCAGCTGGATTCCCGCTTCGAGCCGTGTTCCGAGGTCGGTCGTCGACAGATCCGCGAGCGCCTCCCGGGCGGCCACGAGGTCGAGCGTCAGCGGCACCCGCTCCCGCGCCCGCTCGTCGAACGTCGCCACCGCCACGCGATCCCCCTCCCCGAGACCGTCGATGACGGCGCGCGCCGAATCGAGCGCCGCCTCCCAGCGCCCCTCGTAGCCCAGGCTCGCCGACACGTCCAGCAGGACGACGACGTCGCGGGCCGAACCGGCCTCCACTTCCGCCACCGAGTCGAAGAACGGCCGGGAGAAGGCGAGCGCGAGGAGGATGACCGCGATGCAGCGCAACGCGAAGAGAAGAGGATGCCGGATTCGGCGCCGGTTCATCGTCTTGAAGGGCAGTTTCCGGAGGAACATTAGCGACGGGAACACCGTCACCCGGCTGCGCTGCCGATGGGTGAGGTGGATGATGATCGGGATCGAGAGAAGTCCGAACCCGGCCAGGAACCACGGGGCCAGGAGACTCATCGGTCCTTGCCCTTCAGGCGCCGCGACCGGTGCGACAGGTAGCGGAAGAGCACTGCGTCGAGCGGAGTCGAGGTGACGATGAGTTCATGATCGATCGCGCGCTCGATCATGAGCTTCGAGATCTCGCCCACGTGCCCCTTCACCAGCGAGAGGTACTCCTCGCGCATCACGTCGGGCGTCACCGGCAGCCGCTCCCCCGTCTCCAGGTCCTCGAACGACCGCGCCGCCTCGAACGGGAAGTCGACCTCGGCGGGGTCCAGGATATGGAACACGATCACGTCCTGCCCCTTGCTGCGGAGCGCCCCCACCGAGTCGAGGACCGTCTTCGGTTCCGTGTAGAGGTCGGAGACGAGAACGACGATCCCCTTCCGGGTCAGGCTCTCGGCCACCTGCGTGAGCGGCCCGGTGAGATCGCCCGCCGTCTCGGCGCGGACGCGGTCGAGCGCCGCCAGGATCAGGCGCCGGTGCCGGACGGAGGGGGGGATGTACTCGAGCAGCTGCTCATCGAAGATCGCCGCGCCCACGCGGTCGCGCTGGCTCGCGGAGAGATAGGCCAGACAGGCCGTCAGGTAGCGGGCGTAGTCGAGCTTCGTGATCCCGCGCGAGCCGTAGTCCATGGAACGGGAGGCGTCCACCGCGAAGAAGATGTTCGCGTTGGTCTCGGCCTCGTATTCCTTGATGTAGTGGCGGTCGGTGCGCCCGTACACCTTCCAGTCGATCTTGCGGATGTCGTCGCCCGGCAGGTACTGGCGGTGTGCCGCGAAATCGAGTGACAGCCCGACGAAGGGCGATCCGTGCGCCCCGGCGATGAAGCCCTCGACCACCGAACGCGCCACGAGTTCGAGGTTCCCGATCCGGGTGAGCACCGCCGGATCGAGGAACTGCGTCCCCGGCACCGTCCTCGAGGCGATTCGCGCGCGCATGATCCGGCCCGCCCCCTACATCCCCGACTTCGGCGGCTTCACGTCGTCGAGGAGCCGTTCGACGAGGTCGTCCGTCGAGACGCGCTCGGACTCCGCGTGGAAGTTCGTCAGCACGCGATGGCGGAAGACGGGGGCGCAGAGGGCGCGCACATCGTCGAACGAGACGTTGATCTCGCCCCGCAGCAGGGCCCGCGCCTTGCCGCCGAGCACGAGGTACTGCGCCGCGCGCACGCTGCCCCCGTAGGCCACGTACTGCTTCACGTAGTCGGGGGCATCGTCGCGTCCGGGGCGGGTGCGCCGCGCCAACTGGACGGCGTAGCGCGCGACCGGCTCGGAGATCGGCACCTTCCGCACGAGGTGCTGGAAGCCCGCGATCGCCTCCGCCGACAGCACCGCGCCGGGAGGCTCGCCCTCGACCGTCGTCGTCTGCAGGATGACCTCCAGCTCCTCGTCTTCGGGCAGGTAGCCGATGTTGATCTGGAACATGAAGCGGTCGAGCTGCGCCTCGGGCAGGGGATACGTCCCCTCCAGCTCGATCGGGTTCTGCGTGGCGAGGACGAAGAAGGGCTCCGGGAGGCGGTAGGTCCGGCCCTGGATCGTCACCTGCTTCTCCTCCATCGCCTCGAGGAGGGCCGCCTGCGTCTTGGGCGGCGTGCGGTTGATCTCATCGGCCAGCACGACGTGCGCGAACAGCGGCCCCTGCATGAAGACGAGCTTGCGCTGTCCCGTCTCCGGGTCCTCCTGGATGATGTCCGTCCCGGTGATGTCCGACGGCATGAGGTCCGGCGTGAACTGGATCCGGTTGAAGCTCAGGTGCAGGACGTCGGAGAGCGTCTGGATGAGGAGCGTCTTCGCGAGTCCGGGGACGCCGACGATGAGGCTGTTGCCGCCGGCGAAGAGGGAGATCAGGACCTGCTCGACGACATCGTCCTGGCCGATGATGACCTTCTTGAGTTCCGCGCGGACGGCTTCGGCGCTTTCGCGCAGGCGGTCGGCGAGTTCGGCGTCGTCGGGGACCGCTTCGGGCGCGGCGTCGAGGGCCGGGTCCGGCACCTGCTCCGTTGTCGCGTCCTGCGCGTCGATCCAGCGGGGGTCGGCTTCCATGCCGGCTCCTTCCGGGTTCGGTGATGGGTTCAGTGGTTCAGCGCGTCGGCTCAGTGTGTTCAGTGTGTGAGGGCGTATACCACGTAGTTGACGCCCAGCTTGTACGCTTCGTTGGAGAGGGCGATGGGGACGAACCCCCGGTCCGACCACTCCATGTAGTCGCCAATGTCGTTGTCGTGATTCACGATGACCATAAGGCGGCCATCGGGGTCGTTGTTTTCAAAGACGCCCCAGTAGCTCGCCACGCCGCCCCGGTAGGGGTGCGGCATCTCGATGTTCTCCTGCTCCAGGTGGAAGAACGAGTCGAAGATCGGGTGGTTTTCGTCGAGCCGTTCAAGCCGGAGTCCCGGGAGCAGGATCTGGAGCCCCTGCCTCGTCCTGTCCAGGTCCCGCTCGCCGCCCATGTCGTCGATGATGAGGAACCCGCCCTTGCGCAGATAGTTGCTCAGGTTGTCGGCCTCCACCTGGTTCATGGTCCAGCCGCCGGGTTCCGAGAGGTACGCGACGGGGAACTTGAACAGGTCGGGGTCGTCCATGGCGAGCACGTTGCCGCCGCCCTTGCGCGGGCCGATCGTCGTGAGCGCGTCCATGATCTCGGCGAAGTTGCGCTCGGCTACGGGCCAGTCGTGCGACCACCCCGGGTTCCAGCCCCATCCGCCGCGGTAGTAGAGGCGGACGAAGGTGAACTCGCCGGTGTACGGCGTGTTGTACTCCTGGTACGAGGCGAGGTCGTCGCCGAACCCGCCGCCTCCGCGTCCGCGCCGGCGCTGGCCCTCGAGGTCGGCAACCGTCAGCAGCGTGAGCAGCGCGGCCAGGCCGCCGGTCGCGAGGGGTCGGGCGACGACGGGTCGGGCGACGAGGGGTGCGGCCGCGAAGCGTCGGGGGCGGGCGCTCATCGCCTGCCCTCCGGGTCGCCGCGGATCTCGAGCAGGAGATCGAGCGCGGCCTCGAAGTTGGGGGCGATCTCCAGGGCGTCGAGGACCGCGCTCCGAGCGCCGCGCGCGTCCCCGCCCCGGTGCAGCGCGAGGGCGAGCCGGTAGTGGGCTTCCGCCGGATCGGCCGGCGCCAGCGCCAGCAGCGCCCGCCGCTCGCGGACCGCCTCGGGCCACGCTTCGACCGCCTCGTAGCCGGAGGCGAGCCGCTGATGCAGGTCGAGGTGGAAGGGGTCGATCCAGATCGCGCGCTCCAGCGCTTCGCGGGCGGCCGCATCGTTGCCGAGCGCCTCTTCGACGTCCGCGAGCGCGAGCTGCGCCTCGAAGTGGTTCTCGTTGAGGGCGGTGTACGTCCGGTACGCCTCCGCAGCCTCCGCGAGATCGCCGGCTTCGCGGCGGAGGTGCCCGAGAACGAGGATCGGCGCGTCGGCGCCCGCATACTCGGGGAAGACCTCGTACGCCCCCTCAAGCGCCCGCATCGCCTCCTCCGTGCGGCCCGCGCGCTGCGCCTCCGCCGCCGCCATGAGCCGTCCGGCGAAGGTGTCCGGGCCGGGCGGAGTCCCGGCCTCGGGGGTGCCCAGCGCTTGCAGCGTCGGGCCGAAGCGGGTCTCGATGTAGTCCCGCAACTCCCGGTCGAGGCCCGCGAGCGTCGTCCCCAGCGCCTGTTGCACGACCTCCGGCGTCTCCAGCCCGTCGCGGTACCCGGCGAGCATGGCGAGCACGGCGTCGAAGCCGCGCGTCGTCTCGATCATCTCGCACAGGAGCGAGGCCATGTAGTAGGCGTGCTGCACCTGCCCGGGGTAGGCGGGCCGCACGAAGCCGTAGTTGAAGCGCTCCAGCGAGGGCAGCCGCTCGTCCCGGAAGGCGGCGAGGAAGCCGGGGTCCACGTCGGATCCCCACCCCTCCCGCGCGTGCCGCTCGTCGAGGACCGCGAGCCCCTCGGAGAGCCAGCGCGGGATGCGGTGCTCGGTGTAGCCGAGCGTGAAGGCGTGCGAGATCTCGTGCCACAGCGTCGAGCCCCAGTTGAAGGCGCCGCCCGGCCGCGCGCCGGGGGAGTCCATGGCGAGGACGGAGCCGAAGCTCACGCCGAGCGCGCCGATGCCGGCGAGCCCGACCGTGCGTACGGAGAAGTCCGCGTGCCGGTCGTAGACCTCGACCGAGATCGGGGTCGGCGGCTCGTACCCGTAGCGCAGGCGCATCGCGTCGAAGGCCTCCTCGGCAAGCGCCGTGGCGTAGATCGAGAGGGCGCCGGCTTCCTTCGGGTGCATAAAAAACATGAAGCGGGGACTCTCCACCGTCTCGAACCCGGCGAGCTCCTCGAGAAGGTCGAGCGTGTTGAACACCCACACGTTGAAGGGGTCGCCCTCGAAGGAGGCCTCGAGCGTCGCGTGCCCCGCCTCCAGGTCGCCGACGCGGAGCTGGTTGAGGCCGAGTTCGGCCATGCCGGGCCAGGACAGGGGATCGAGCGCCACGGCCTGCCGCGCGAAGGCGACCGCATCGGCGTAGCGGTGCGTGCGGTAGGCGACCTGGGCGAGTGCGACGTAGAGGCCGGCGTGCCGCGGATCCAGCTGCAGAACGCGGTCGCGCGCCTCCGCGAAGGCGGCCGCGTCCCCCCGCAGGTGGGCGGCCGCCGCGATCTCCGTCCACGCGGAGAGGGAGACGGGGTTCGTCTCCAGGGCGCGCCGGGCCTCCGCCTCGGCCTCGTCCACGTCCTCGAGTTCCAGATAGAGCCGCGCCAGGAACGCGCGGGCTTCGGTGAGGCGGGGGTTCGTTTCCAGCGCCTGCTGCGCGAGTTCGAGCGCCTCGGAGGAGCCGTCGAACTTCGCGCGGCGCGCCTTCGCCAGGAGGGCGCGCGCGTGCGCGGGATTCCGGGCGAGCGCTTCATCGATCAGCGGCCCGGCCTCGAAGCTGTCGTACTTGTCGAGAAAGAGGAGACCGAGGTCGATGCGCGGCTCGGGGTCGCCGGGGTCCGCTTCGATGGCCTCCTCGAAGGCGCGCACGGCGTCGTGGAAGAGGTCGGGGTCGCGGGCGCCGAGGTATGTGAGCGCGGCGCCGACGGCGCGCAGTTCTTCGGCGTCGAGGCGGCGGCCGCGGTTGTAGAAGTCGATGAACCCGTCGAACAGGGCGAGGGCTTCCTCGCGCGCGCCGCGGTCGAAGAGGAGGCGTCCCAGGTCGAGCCGCGCGAGTTGCGCGTCGCCGGCCCGGCCTTCGAGGGCCCGGCGGAAGTTCGCTTCGGCCTCGTCGAGGCGTCCGAGTGCGTACTGCAGACGACCGCGCGCGCGCGCAAGCTCGGTGTCCGCGTCCGCTCCGTCGGGGGCGCGCGCGGCGGCCCGGTCGAGAGCTTCGAGCGCGGATTCGTATTCGCCGGTCGCGGCGAGAGAGAGAGCCCATCCGCGCGCGGAGGCCGGGAACTCGCGCCCGGAACGCGCCGCCGACCGGTAGGCCGCGACCGCCTGCCCGTAGTCGCCGGTCTGGTGCGCCACGAGCGCCGCGGCCAGCGGCCCGCCGTCCCCGGCGGCCTCCGGAGGCTCCTGCGCGCGCCCCGACGGCGGCGCCGCGAGCACGAGGGCCAGCGCGAGCGCCGGCCGCGCGAACCGCACGCGGCGCGCGGTCGACCGGACGGGCGGGCGCGCGGTCAGGCGCACGGGACGCTCCCGCCCTCGCGGATGGCGCGGTTGAGGCGGGCGAGTTCGACGAGGAGCGTCTCGAGTTGCGCGTCGTATTCCTCCTCCTCCATCTCGTCGCGGCGCGCGCGGAGCGCGGCGATCCCGTCTTCCACCTCGCGCTTCCGCGCCAGGAGCGCGGCCACGGCGGGGTCGTCCGCCGCCGCCCCCGCCAGCGCGGCTGGCGCCTGGGCGAGGAAGAACCGGTTCGCCAGCGCTCCGTCGGGTCCATCCGGACTCGGCTCCAGCGATCCCTCGCCGTCCCCGTCGTCGTCCAGCAGGGCGTGCTCGGTGAGCATCTCGTTGTCACCCTCGTACCGGCGGCGGACCTCGCCGGTCGCGTAGCTGAACGCCTCGAGCAGCGACACCCGTTCATCCTTGTCCACGTCGGCCTCGTCGAGCGCGAAGGCGTCGACGAAAAAGCCGCCGAAGTGGGTCCGCTCCCGTTCGCGCGGGGAGCGCGTGGCCGTCACGACGATGCGCCGCTCACCGGCGACCGCGGGCACGAACCCGCCGCTGGCGCTCGCCGCGTTCACGACCGCCACGGTCTGCGTCGGGAACGCGTGAAGCCACATCGAGAGCGTCTCTCCCGACAGGTCCGGACCGGGCAGGCTGAAGCGCGACTCCTCGCCGCGGCCGCTCCCGTGGCCGAGCAGGAGGATGAGCGCCACGTCCGAGGGTCCCGCCCGGCTCGCCATGGCGAGCACCTCCCGCTCGACCGCTTCCAGCGTGGCCCGGCCCGCCACGCGTGGAGACAGCGCCTCGTCCTCGGCGAGCCACGCGACGGTCTCGCGAACGCCGAGTCGGCTGTCGAGCGCGTCGAGCAGCGACTCCGCCTCCGCCCGGAACTGCTCGGAGTACTCCGGCGCGCCCCCGAGGCCGGTGACGATGAGCACATGGGTCCGCGGCGCGGCGGGCGCCGTCTGGGGCACGGCCGAGAGGTCCGCGGCGCCACCGGAGCCGATGAGGGCCGCGAAAGCCAGGGTCGCGGCGAGCGTGGTGACCCGGGCGCCGCGGATCACGCGAGATCCTTCCGCCGGCGGTACGCCCATTCCCCGCCCAGCAGGCCCGCCAGGAGGAGGAAGAGGATCGGCATGTCCCACAGCGAGCGCTCCTCGTACACGGTGTCGCCGCTCTCCGTGTAGCGGATCTCGTCGGCCAGCACCTGCGCGTCATCCGCCGTGTAGAACCGCCCGCCCGTCTCGTCGGCGATCCGGCGCAGGAGTTCCGTGCGGCGGCCGGCGCCGAACTCCTCGATCCGCGGCGTCCCCGCCCGGAAGAAACTCACTTCTTCCGCGACGTCGCGGCTCGTCTCGGCTCCGGCCCCAGGGCCCCCGGTCCGGGCTCCCGCCGCGCGGACCTGCACGCTGTACAGCCCCGACTCCGGCGGCACGAACCGTCCTTCGTACTCGCCATCCCGCTCGACCGTCCAGTCGAGCCGGACCTCCGACGCGACGCCGCCCGGCCCCGTCACCGTGGCGACGACGTCCGCCCCGTTCACGCGCAGGTACCGTTCGTCCTCCACCTCGGCCCGGATCCGGAGCGGCTCCCCCATCGGCACGACGTCTTCGCCGGAGTCGAGGCGGACGCGCCCCGGCGTATCGTGCACGAGCCAGCGGAGCAACTGCCGCCACAGCGTCTCGTGGGTCTCGTCCTCCAGGGGGATGGCCGCGTGCATCTGCCACAGCCACGAGTCCTGGGCGGCGAACACGATCGACGTCCCGCGCCCGTACCTCTGGTGCGCGAGGAGCATGCGCGTCGCGCCCTCCGCCGGCACGCCCCGGAGGAGGTCGACGGCGCCCGGCTTCAGTTCGAATACCCGGTTCACGGAGGTGAGGGGGGGAAGCTCCGTCCAGCGCTCGGCTGACGATTCGGCGGCTTCCGCGATCCTCATCGCCGCGTGCCGGCGGCCGGCCGGGGTGAGTTCCGCCGACACCTCGAGCACGTCCGGCTCGCCGGCTCCCCCGAGCACCACCGGCAGGGCGTCGGCCAGCGGCGTCCCCGTGTAGCCGCCCTCTCCCAGCGACCGCCGCCCGCCCAGCACGAGGAGTCCGCCCCCGCGCTGCCCCACGAAATCCGCCATCATCTGCAACTGGTCGTGCGTGAAGAAACTCGCCTCCACGCTCCCCAGGATCAGCCCGTCGTACTCGTACAACTCCTCGCGCGTGTCCGGGAACCCGCCGGCGAGTTCGCCCGGCCCCTCCACGTCGAGCCGCAGGTATTTTTCGTCCGCCGTCCGCAGAAGCGTGACGACGTGCAGGTTCTCGTCGTCCGCCACGGCGCGGCGCACGAACTTGTTCTCCGGCCGCGGCGAGCCCTCGAAGTAGAGGATCTTGCGGCGCGTGTCGCCGACCTCCACGAGGACCTGGCGCTCGTTGTTGCCGGTCAGGGCTTCTCCCTCCTGCGGGTCCACGAAGAAACGGATCGCGCGGGGCCCCGACTCCTCCAGCGTGAACTGGAGTTGCACCGCTTCCTCGCCGTCCGGCCCGAGCGTGAGGTCGCGCGTGCCCACGATGCGCCCTTCGTCCTCCACATCGAGCCGCACCGTGCGTCCGGCCAGACCCGCGTGGGAGACGATGACATCGGCCACGATCGTCGTCCCCTCGAGCGCCGCGCGCGGCACCTCCACCCGGCGCACCTCGACGTCGGGGGCGATGCGCTCCGAGCCCATCCCGATCGTGTAGACGGGGATCCCGGCGGCGCGCGCCGACAGCAGCGCCTCCGACAGGGGCGGGGTCGCTTCGTCGTCGTTGTCCGCGCCGTCGGTGACGATGACGATCCCGGAGAGCGGGAGTCCGGCCATCTCCTGCTGCACGCGCGTGAGCCCCGCGGCGAGGTTCGTGCGGGGGCCCGTGAAGGCCATCTCGCCCGCCCCGTCGATCCGGTCCGCGTCGGTGTCGAACCCGTACATCCTCAGCCGGAAGCGGTCCTCGAGCGCCTGCCGGAGCGCGCCTTCGCCCCGCTGCGTCGCGAACGCCTGCCCGTCGGCGGGCTCCGCGGGCGCGGGATCCATGGCGGCGGAACCCGCCACGCCCGGATCGGCGGCCATGGGATCGGCCAGGGGATCGCCCGTCCCTCCGGCCGGATCCTCGTCCTCGCCGCCGAAGAGGTCGAGCATCCGCTGCGCGCGCGTCTCCCCGTTCTCGTCCGCCACCCGCATGCTGCGCGAATCGTCGAGGAGGACCGCCACGAAGTTCCGCCGCGGGACGACGGTCGAGACGAGGAGGACGGGCCGCATCAGGAGGAAGGCGAGGACGCCCAGCGCGGTCGCCCGCAGTCCCATCATCACCCAGCGGTCGCGCGCCTCCACCGTGGGTCCGACGCGGCGGTATTCGAGCGCGAACCAGACGACGGCGCCGACCCCGAGGAAGATCAGGATCACCGCCCACCAGGGAGCGGCGAGGGAGAGGTCGCCGCGTTCGAACACGACGGGTCTGTATTTGAAGAGGAACTCGAACACGCGGTCGCTGACCCTTCCCTTCCGAACGCGGTCTCTGTCGGCGATCCAACCTACCAGTCAGGTATCCCTCTTAGAAACAAGGCCGGCCGGACGATCGTTGCCCATCTGCCGGCCTCGTCACGTTTGTGATCGGCGAGACGTTGTATTACATATGCAATACAACCAGTCACGAATCCATGAGAACCGGGGAAAGATCGATGGGCCTGCGGACGGTACGACTCAATGAAGAAGAAGAGGCGATCCTCGAGGATCTCCGGGAGAAGACCGGCCAATCGATCTCGGAGGTGTTGAAGCGCGGCCTCCGGTCCTACGACACGTACGTGAACGGCATCCGTCTGGGCGGCAGGAAGGGCGAGACGGCCGGCGAGGTCTTTCGGCGCGTCCTGGCGCGGTACGATGAGGACACTCCCGAAGCGCCGTACGGCGGCGAGCCCGGCACGTTGCCCCGCCGACGGCACAAGGAAGCCGTGGTGGACATCATCCGCGAGAGACACAGCCGGTGATCCTGGTCGATACGGGTCCGCTGGTCGCCGCCTGCGACCCATCCGACGCCGGGCATGCGGCTTGCAGACAGGTACTCACGGCGTTGAACGAAGAAGCCGTGACGACGACTCCGGTGCTCACCGAAGCGTTTCACCTTCTGCGGCAATCGAAGCGGCGGATGAGTCTAATGGACATCGTGCGCCGTCGCGGCGTGACGGTGGCCGGCCTGGACGATCCGGACCTGGAGCGCTGCTTCGAACTCATGGTCCAGTACGGGGACGCACCGATGGACTTCGCGGACGCCTCGGTGGTCGTCGTGGCCGAGCGCTCAGGAATCGACCGGGTGTTCACGCTGGACCGTCGGCATTTCTCCGCGTACCGCTTGAAGCGTGGACATCGGCATGTACCCTTCACAATCATCGGACCCGGCGCGGAACCACCGATGGTGCGAGAAAGGGAGGATGCGGGGTACGCGGCGGACCCTGGCCACCTCGTCGAGCGGGCGCTACATGACGCCCGCGAGGCGCTCGACCGGCTCAGCCGCACGCTGGGAGTCTGAACGCAGAAGGGAGAGAGCAAGAACCGAGATGGGCAGAGCTTCCAACGACCGCTCGGGAAGCAAGGCCGGAGGTGCTGCGGCTCCCGCAGCAACTCCTGCGAGCGAGGTCATCGTTTACGAGGTGGCCGATGGCGATGTGCGCGTCGATGTCCGCGTTGAGCAGGACACGGTTTGGCTGACGCAGCGGCAAATGGCGGAGGTGTTCGGTACGACACCGGAGAACGTGCTAATGCATCTGCGCAACGTTTTCTCGAGCGGCGAATTGAAGGCCGAACGAACTACTAAGGATTTCTTAGCAGTTCGAACCGAAGGAAAACGTCAAGTTCGTCGTAATCTCAAACACTACAACCTCGATGCCATCATCTCCGTCGGTTATCGCGTCAACTCCAAACGTGGCGTCCAGTTCCGGCAGTGGGCCACTCACACCCTGCGCGAACACCTGGTCCGCGGCTACACCATGAACGAGCAGCGGCTGGCGAATCGAGGCTTGCGCGAGGCTCGCGAGACTCTCGATCTGCTCAGCCGGACCCTCCAGAACCAAGCGCTGGTGACCGACACCGGTCGGGCGGTCCTAGACGTCATCGGACGGTACGCGGACACATGGCGGCTGTTGCTCGAATACGACGAGAATCGATTGCAAGCGCCGATCGGCCGCGGTCCGTCAACCGGCGTTCTGGACCATGATACCGCAACCGATGCGATCGCCCGTTTCAAACTGGACTTGATGGAGCGCCAGGAGGCGTCACCATTGTTCGGCAACCCTCGGGGTGACGCCCTCGCCGGCATCCTCGGGAACATCGAGCAGACCATGTTCGGCGAATCCCTCTACCGTTCCCGAGAGGAGAAGGCGGCGCACCTCCTCTATTTCATCGTGAAGGACCACCCCTTCACCGACGGCAACAAACGCATCGGATCGCTGCTGTTCCTCTTGTACCTCGAACAGGAGAACATCGAGCACGCGCTGAACCCACAGGCGGTCACGGCCCTCACCCTACTCATCGCGGAGAGCGACCCGACCGTTAAGGACCTGATGGTGCGCCTGATCATGAACCTCCTGATGGGATCTTCTGCATTCCATGATCCGGCGGCGGACCCACGACTGCGCGATCCCTCCGATCCTGCGCTGGGACTGGGAGGAGGTCAGGGATAAGCTACAGCGAGCCGCCTGACATGTGTACAGTGCACCTAGACACGGCCAACTGGATCGACTTGGCCCGCCACTTCGTACCTCGCCACTCGTTCCATGTGTTCGAGCGGGCGGTCGCTGCTCGCCGCGTGTTACCAGTCCTGTCCCTCGCTCATCTAATTGAGTTTGCCGGCATCGAGGATTCGGCTAAGCGGGGTGAAATCACGCGGTGCTTGGAGTACTTCGATTCGATCGGCGACATGCGATGGATCAAGCAACTCTACGACGTCATCCGTTTGGAAGCAGCAGCCTGCTTTAGGGGATTGGTTGACGACCGGTGGACGCCTCCCGACGTGTGCTCTGGCTCATTCCACAGCACCCTCCATGACTTCGAACGGTGGCAGTTCGACTTGGAGACACCCCGGCGAATCCGTGATTTCGTCGAGGCAGTGCGTCAAGATGAATCCTTTGTGGAAGGCTTCAGAGAAGATCGTCGCGCCTACCCTGCCGAGCGGCGCGCAATCGCGAAGGTTCGCCGGTCGAGGCGCGCCATCAGATTCTCCGAGGGGGAGTTAAGGGCACAGATCGCGGACTACCTGCCTAGCATCATCCAACTCCCCAGTGGGCTGTCTCACAGAATCACCGAGGACACGAAAGCGGAGTTCTTGATGAAGGCAGATCTCGACAAGTGTCCTGCATTCCGCGTGGACCAAGCGTGGCACGAGGGTTGGAACCTTGATCCCTCAGGAGCCTCGGGAAGCGACATCGCTGATTGTCTGCACGCCCCGGGCCTCGCGTACTGTGACGTCGCGTTTGCTGACAAGCGTACGGTCGATGCGCTTCGGAAGGGACGGTCCCCAACGATACCGCGTAAGAACTCCGAGTTCAGCAGTTGGATCGAGACCCTGGGAGCGGGTTGAGCAAGCCAGTGCGGTAACGTGGCAAGGCTACCGACCAACGTGACAGGGGCCGTGGGTGAAGGTCCGTTCTACAGCGCGGCACCACGAAGCAATCGATAGGCTTGCAGGGCCCTTTGGCGGGCTGCGGCGTGGTCGACGATGGGGGATGGGTAGTCGCGGCCGAGTTCGATGCCGGATTCGCTGAGGACGTTCGGTGGAGCTTCCCACGGCTGGTGGAGCCAGCGGTCGGAGAGGCGCGCGATCTCCGGCACCCAGCGGCGCACGTAGGCGCCGGCCGGATCGAATTTTGCGGCCTGTCTGACGGGGTTGAAGATGCGAAAGAAAGGCTGCGCGTCCGCGCCTGAACCCGCGACCCACTGCCAGTTGGCGACGTTGTTGGCGAGGTCAGCGTCGACGAGCGTGTCCCAGAACCACGCCTCGCCGTCCTGCCAGTGGATCAGCAGGTCCTTCGTCAGGAAGGACGCGGCGATCATGCGAACGCGGTTGTGCATCCAGCCGGTGTGCCAGAGTTCGCGCATCCCAGCGTCCACGATCGGGTAGCCGGTGCGCCCCTGCTGCCAGGCGGCGAGCGCCTGCAGATCGTCGCCCCACGGGAAGCGGTCGAAGGCGGTGCGCCAGTTGCCCGTCTCCATGTGCGGAGAGTAGAACAGCAGATGATGGCTGAAATCGCGCCACGCGAGTTCGCGGAGGAGCGCTTCGGGACCGCTTCCGCCGGGCGCTTCGGCCTCGATCAGGGGCGCCGCGGCGCGCCACACCTGGTGCGGCCCGATTTCACCCCAGTGCAGGTGCGGTGAGAGGCGTGAGCTGCCTTCCAGGTCCGGCCGGTCGCGGTCGATCCCGTATCGCTCGACGCCATTCGCCATGAAGTCGGCCAGCCGCCGCCGGGCCGCAGCCTCCCCCACCTCCCAGGTCTCTCGGAGACCCCCGGCCCAGTCGGGGGCCGTGGGCTGCAGCCCCCAGTCATCGAGACGGTCGCTGGCGATCACGGGGCCCGGGCCCAGCCGCCCGGGCGACGGATGCGGAGGTGGCGCCCGGTAGCACTCTCGGAGCCGCTTCCAGAATGAGGTGAAGACCTTGTAGGGCGTCCCCTGACCTGTCAGGATCTCGCCCGGCTCGCTGAGGAGCGAACCCGCGTAGCTCTCCGTCTCCACACCGGCGGTGCGAAGCGTCGCCTCGATCTCCGTGTCGCGCGCGACGGAAGCTGGCTCGTAACACCGGTTCCACGCCACGAGGCCCGCACCGGTCTCCCGCACCACTTCTCGGAGGACATCGGACGCCGGACCCCGCCGCAGGCAGAGGGAAAGCCCGAGTCCGGCGAGGTCTTCCGCCAGCGAGCGCAGACTCTCGTGCAGCCACCAGCGGGACGCACCGCCCAGGGGCCGAACGTCGCGGCTCTCCTCATCCAGCACGAACAGAGGGACGACGGGCCGTTCCGACACGGCGGCTGCGGAAAGAGCAGGGTTGTCGTGAAGGCGCAGATCCCGCCGGAACCAGACGACGACCGGAGCGGTAGGCGACGCACGACCCCGCGGCACAGGCGGTGGCGGGCGGTTTACGCGAGGCCCTCCCGTTCGAGGAAGGCGATCATCGTCGAGACGCACTCCTCGGGGTTCTCCAGTTGGAGGAAATGGGTCGTGTGGGGGATGAAGTCGTAGTCCCACCCGATCAGTCCCTCAAGGTCGACGCTGGGCAGCGAGGAGAACTCGACGCTCGGATCGCCGCCGATCACCTTCACGGGACAGGCGAAGTTCGTCGTGTCCGGCTCGAAGGCGTACGCGAACCCGTAGTCGAACACCTGCGCCTCGAACTCGCGCGGGCAGCGGAGTTCGTACCCCTCCCCGTCCGACGCGGGCTGGATCAGCGCCTCTGCCGCGAGCTGTTCCACCCCCGGCCGCGTGAACTCGAACACCCACGAACGCCGGAACTCCTCGGCGAACTCCTCCCTCGTGGCGAACCGGGGCTGGCGATGCCGGGCCAGCATGCCCAGCCGCCGCCAGAGCGTGTCGATGCCGTAGTGATCGCCGTCGGCCAGGTACATGGGCGGATCGAAGAGGACGAGCCCCGCGTACCCGCGCCCCGGCGGATCGTGGTTGAGCGCGACCATCGCCGACAGCGAATGGAACACGCCGACCGCGGGCTTCGCGCCGAAGTGCTCTTCGATGCCGGCCCGGATGCGCTCTTCGTCGGCCGTGAAGGTCGCGACGTTGTGGTGGGCGAGGTCGGCCGTCGGGTTCCGGCCGTGGCTGCGGAGGTCGTAGACGATCAACTCGAAGCGGGACTGGAGGCGCGACCAGAAGGGGTAGTAGAGGTCGATCGCGAGCCCGTTGTCGTGGCTGAGGATGAGCCGCGGACCCTTCACGTCCCCGTGCCGCCTGAGGACGATGGGAGCGCCGCCGGTCGCCTCGATCTCGACGGTGTCGAGCGGCTCCGGGACCCGCCAATCCGTTGTCGTCATGCACGTCTCCTTTCCGCCGGATGATACGCGCAGTTCACACCGATGGCGAGACAACACTTTCCCGCGCGGCGGGCAAACGATCAGTGTCGCGCAAGCAGGCCGGGGGCGAACCCGACCTATCTCTCGCGGCCGATCACGACGACCCCTTCGCGCGCGGTCAGATCGCGGTAGAGGTCGCTGAGGCGCTTCGTGAGCGGCCCCGGCGACCCGTCTCCGATCACCCGCCCGTCGATTCCCGTCACGCCCGCCAGTTCTCCCATCGTACCGGTGCAGAACGCCTCGTCCGCGCGGTAGGCCTCGGTGAGGGACAGATCCTTCACGCGGCTCGGGATGTCGTGCTCCGCGCAGAGTTCGAGCACCGTGGCGCGGGTGATCCCCTCGGGACAGGCGACGGTCCGGCTCGTCATCGCGACCCCGTCGCGCACGAAGAAGAGGTGCGTCGCGTTCGTCTCGGCGATGAAGCCGTTGCCGTCGAGCATCAGCGCGTCATCGGCCCCGGCCGCGTTCGCCTCGATCTTGGCCAGGATCGACTGCAGGAGGTTCGCGTGGTGGATCTGCGGGTCCAGCGTGTCGGGCCCGAAGCGGCGCAGCGAACTCGTGATCAGCCTGAGGCCCGACCGTTCGTAGACCGGCGCCTTGTGCTCGGCGAGTACGATGAACGTGGGACCCGACCGGTTCAGGCGCGGATCCATGCCGCTGGTGACCTTCACGCCCCGCGTCAGCGTGAGCCGGATGTGCACCCCGTCGCGCATGCGGTTCGCGGCGAGCGTCCGGCGGATCTCCTCGATGATCGCCTCGTCCGAAGGAATCTCGGCGAAGGCGAGCGCCAAGGCGGAGGACCGGAGCCGGGCGAGGTGCTCCCGCAGCTTGAAGATGCGCCCGTCGTACAGGCGCAGCCCCTCCCAGACGGCGTCGCCCCCCTGCACCACCGAGTCGAACGGGCTGACGCCGGCCTCGTCCCGGTGAACGAGCGTCCCGTTCAGGTTGACGGTGAGATCGCGGTTCCGTTCGTCAAACCGTTGCAGCATCGAGTGTTCCTGTGCCCGGAGGCCAGCGTGTCTTGCGAGTTCGGCGGCGGGAAGTGCCCGGATGTGACCGGCGAACCGGTAGCGTTTCGTGCCGGCGTCATCATCGAAATCTGATCGGCGAGCGTTCAGATTTCAATGAAAACAGGTCGCTTGCCGTTTCGCCCTCGCCCCGAGTCCACTCCTCCTGGTGGTGTTTCAACGCATCGCGTCGTTATAATCGGCCCCGAGCCCACGATCTCATCTATTTTACGAAGGAGAGGACACCCGTCATGAAGAGTCAACTACATCTTGTTCTGGCCGCGGCTTCCAGCCTCGCGTTTGCCGCGATTGCGACGTCAGCGGCGGCGCAACAGATCTCCGAACAGGCTGTCATTGATGCACAGCAGACTTGGGGCGAGGGTATTGTCGCGATTGCCAAGATCCATGCCGATGGCGGCGACTACGCGGCCCGTGCGACGGAACACATCAATGATCTTTACGCATATGGCGAGACCAAAGTCATGTTCAAGCCGACCCTGGCAGCGGAGGATCAGTTCCGTGAGACATTTGACGAAGCTCTGAGCTATTTCATTGGGCAAGACGGAACGGAGGACAAGGGGTTCGCAATCTCGGGCTGGACCAACGTTCGGTGGGAGAACAACGGCATCTACACCAACGACGTCTCCGCCATGGCCATGGGCAACTACTACTTCACAGACCCGGACGGCAACGAGACAAAGGTTGAGTACACCTTTGGCTACGTCCTTGTTGACGGCGATCTGAAGATCAACCTTCATCATTCGTCGCTGCCCTACAGCCCCGAATAGTCGCGGAGGCCGGCCTTCGGGCCGTACCCCTGCAAGCACGGCCCGGTTTTCGCCACCGGTGTGGCGATCCGGGCCGTTTTTTTGCTTGAGAGCAGGATCGTCGGAGGGGGCCGCGAGTTGGCCCGGCCGCGCGCCGTTGGTGGCGCGTTGACGGGGGAACGGAGGTTCGGGGCGGGTCGAGCACCGGGGCGGGAGGCCTCGCTCACTCGCGAACCTTCACGGGAATCTGTTGCGACACGAGGGGAACGGATCTGGTCGCCGACCTCGTCTTGGCGGGCCGGTCGGCGAGGCCTCGAGACCACGGCCAGAACTCACAAGGTGCGATCATGATCGACTTCGAGAGACTTCACGCGAACCGCTACGCCCACGGGGCTTCCTCTCCCGCTTCCCCGTCCTTCTCCTCGCGGGGATGGCGACGCTCGGCGGCCCCGGCACGCCCGGGGCCGCGCAGGAGGGCGAGGATGACGAGGACGGCGCGCCCGAGGTGAACGCCGGCTTCATCTCAGGCATCCGATCGAGTGTTCCTGTGCGGAAGGGGCCGGCGTCTCTGCGAGTGCGGTTGAGGGCTTCTACCCATCGAATCCGTCGAACTTGCCGGGGGGACGGAAATGTGACATTCTGTCGCCATCGTCTTCGTCCCACCTCAGCGGAGGTAAGCCGTGTCCGTCCTCAGCCCGTCAGAACTGCGGGACCTCAGGGAGAGATTGGGGCTCTCCCAAAGCAACCTCGCAACCTGGCTCGGCTATAGCCTGCGGACCGTCCAGCGCTGGGAGAACGGGGACACGGTTCCGAAGCCTGCCACCGTATTCTTCCTCCGACAAGTGATTCGTGGACCAAGCTCCCGTGATACCGGTCAGCCGACGCCGCCCGCCTTCACGTTCATCGACCTGTTTGCGGGAATCGGCGGCATGCGGATCGGGTTTGAGCGGCACAGGGGACGGTGCGTCTACACCTGCGAGTGGGATCGATTCTGTCGGCAAACGTACACGGCCAACTTCCCCACGAGTCATGAGATTGCCGGGGACATTCGCGATGTGGGCACGTCCGACATCCCGTCGCACGACCTCCTGCTGGCGGGATTCCCCTGCCAGCCGTTCTCCGTTGCCGGGGTGTCCAAGAAGAACTCGCTGGGTCGACCTCATGGCTTCGCGGACGAGACGCAGGGAACGCTGTTCTTCGACCTCGCCCGAATCCTGCGGGATCACCGACCGGCGGCCTTTCTCCTTGAGAACGTGAAGCATCTCCGGAGCCACGACCGGGGCCGGACGATGGATGTGATTCTGAGAACGCTGGAAGACGAGCTGGGGTACGCCGTGACGACCCGTGTGATTGACGCGAAGTCGTTCCTGCCACAGCACCGGGAGAGGGTCTTTATCGCCGGCTTCAGGGAGGCGACAGGCTTTTCTCTGGAGGATCTCGAACTCCCCGATCAGGCGGCGGGCCCGAAGCTTGAGAGCGTGCTGCACCCGGAGGACGGTTCGGAGGAGATGGAGCCGCCATATACCGAAGGCGACCTTGCCGCCGTGTCGGACAAGTACACGCTTAGCGATCACCTCTGGGCCTACCTGCAGGAATACGCACGGAAGCACAGGCTCCGCGGGAACGGATTCGGATTCGGACTCGTCGGCCCGGCAGACACGGCGCGCACGCTCTCAGCCCGGTACTACAAGGACGGTTCGGAGATTCTCATCCGCCAGGACCAAGCCAACCCTCGACGGCTGACTCCTCGGGAGTGCGCTCGGCTGATGGGGTTCGATGGCCCAGGACAGAACGACTTCGAGATCCCGGTGTCGGATACGCAGGCGTACAAGCAGTTTGGCAATTCCGTGGCCGTGCCGGTCGTCTCGGCCATCGCCACCGCCATGGCACCCCACGTCGTGTCACTGGCCAGCGACACCGATCAACTGGAACTCCTGCCAGGAATGCGGACCGCTTGAAGTGACCGATATCGTTGACGCCCGGACCCGAAGCGCGATGATGTCGGGGATCCGCGGCAAGGACACAAAGCCGGAGATTCTCGTTCGCCGGTTTCTCCATCGTTCCGGCTTCCGCTTCCGGCTCCATCACAAGGACCTGCCGGGGCGACCGGACATCGTTCTCCCCCGATACCGGACCGTCGTGGAAGTCCGAGGCTGCTTCTGGCACCGGCACGAGGACTGCCCGTTCGCCTACATGCCGAAATCGAACCGCGCGTTCTGGAAGGCGAAGCTGGAGGGGAACCGGGCGAGGGATCTGCGAAACCTGCAGAAGCTCCGGGAACTTGGGTGGAAGACCATCGAGGTATGGGAGTGCGAACTCGCCGGTGATGAAATCCTCGAATCGCTTCCTGCTCTGATCCGAGCGGACTGCGATCTTCCGGCGAGCCGGTTGCCAACTTGAACGTACGCATCTGCATGAAGCGGCTTGCCGCCGTGGAAATCGACCCCTCCCTGTCCAACCAGCACGAATTCAACGCAGGGAGGCTCAGGCAGGAGCTCGAACTCGCGGGCAACCCGTGCAAAGGCCGAATCGATTTTCTCTTCTATCTCGGGGACGACGAAGCTCCCGTGACCGAAACGGAGCGCTACACGCTCTACGATGCGCGCCTCAACAAGCCCCGGGCCGCCGAGTGGCGCATGTACTACACGAACGTGGGGATCTCCGAACACGCCCGCCCCGACGACCTCATGCTCCTCTTCCGACCGGACCGTTCAAGCAACGATTTGGTTGCAGTGATCGCACGCCATGGAACCGAGATCGAGCGAGCCCTAAGCCTCGATCTTGCCGGTCGCGAACCGGAAGAACTGGTCGGAATGTTCTTCGCAGACTCGGAGGGCCTCAACCCTCGGACGATCAACGTCCTCCTCCAAGTACTCCGTCGCCCGGTACCGCAGGTCGCCCTAGAAGAGTACGACTTCGCTCAACACCCACTCCTCTTGGGCGCCGTTTCTCGCGGTACGATGCCCACGACTGCGGAGATGGCGGCCGCTGCGCAGTCCATCGTTGCCGACACCGGAGTGACGCCCGAGGATCCTGACGACTTCATCGATTCTTCCCTCGCAGCCGAGACGGCCCTCTTCAAGGCCATCGAACTGGAGCTCGGGAACCGAAAGCTGGCGGCGATCCCCGATGACGACCGGCTGAACTTCGACGTCCTGCAGGGCTTCTTCATGACCTTCCTGCAGAGTCGACGAGCCCGGCGTGGCCAGAGTCTGGAGAACCACTTCCGCTACCTGCTCAACGCCCTGCGAATCCCGCACTCTTACCAGTGCCGCACCGAGGGCGGGAAGACCCCCGACTTCATCTTTCCGAGTTGCGAGAGCTATCACGACCCAACGTTTCCGGACGACCGGCTCCGCATGGTCGGCTGCAAAACGAAGGTCCGCGAGCGGCACGCCCAGTGGCTCGACGAAGCCACCCGAATCCCGGTCAAGTATGCACTCTGCGTCGATGATCGGCTGACGGACCCACTCGTGCTCCGCTACCAGAATCGGCTCCGGTTCTTCCTACCGCGCGGGCTGCTCGATTCCATCTACACCAAGCGACGCATCCACCCCCTACTCGGATCCGTCGCCCAACTCGTCGCGGCCGTCGCCCACTGACGGCGCGCCGGGCGCGCGGTCCTTCCCCCCCGGTCTTCCTTGAGCGCTCGGCTCCTCCACGTTCACCTCTTCCTTGCCCCCATGCTAGCATCTCGATATGCTCTCCTGCCTGAACTAATCTCCACGTTCTTCGCGGATGGCTTCGCAACCCTTTCGATCCACTAAGGCAAGAGGCACCGACCACACGTCCCCCGTCTCGGCGTCCCTCGCGTCGATCACGTCGAACCCAAGAAAAACACTGCCGTCACGAGAAACCACAATGCCAGGACCACAAGTCGATGAGCTCGTTAGGATGCTTCGCAAGGAGCTACCGGGCACGGCCGATCTAGGAGCCGCAGTCGAGGCTATGCGCCGCCGCCTAGACGTCATTGCCCCTGGTACGGCTGCACGCCTCTCTGAGGAAATCGCGGAAGCGCACCACGTCGTTGCAAGTCAGTTTGCGGACATCGAAGTCCTTCACCGGCATTCCGTGATTCGGCAACGCCCGCCGTGGTACTTCGGCCCAACACACGGCGATCTTCACTGGCCTGCCTTTGAAGACTATTTGATCGAGGCGAAACGTTGGGCCGCGGACGACGTTAAGGCTATCGATGACGCTTCCAAGGAAGTGGTGTCACTCCTGAGCGACCCCAATCAGGATCAGTTCTCGTGCAGAGGTCTCGTCGTTGGGCACGTCCAATCCGGTAAGACCGCCAACATGACAGCCGTGATTGCCAAGGCGCTCGACGCAGGATACGACACTGTTGTAGTACTGTCAGGCATGACGAACAAATTGCGGTATCAGACCCAGTTGCGGCTCGTCAACGACCTCGTCCGTAGAAATCCGCGGAGCTGGCAAGTCCATACTCCGAATGAGATCGACGGCGACTTCCGAGCCCCTCCCTACGGGGGACTTCTGCAGCATAGCGACAAATCTCAGCTGGCCGTCATCAAGAAGAATGTATCGCCACTACGCGAACTCAAGAAGGCTGTCGATAAGACTTACCTGAAGGTGCTGCGAGGCCTGCGGATCTTGGTGATTGACGATGAATGCGATCAGGCAAGCGTCAATTCTGCGCGGCGAGAGCTCGACATGACCGCGATCAATGGCCGGATCCGCGAACTCCTTTCTTGTTTGCCTGCCGTCACCTATGTGGGATATACGGCTACTCCGTTCGCGAACGTGCTGATCAATCCGTATCGCGCCGATGGTGAAGAGCTCGATGACCTTTATCCTCGCGACTTCATCACGGCACTCCCAAAATCGGAGAGGTACTTCGGCGCGGAGGAGCTCTTTGGAACAATGCCATCGGATCCTGCGCTTGTGCGACCACATGAAGAGGCCGTGGACATGATCCGTAACGTCCCGCCTGAGGAGGAAATACGGCTTCAACCAAGAAGTCAGCGAGGGCGAGATCGATTCCGGCCCGTGATGACCGAGAGCCTGGAGACCGCGATCCTCTATTTTCTCGTTTGCTGTGCGGCTCGACATGTGCGTGGCGACAACCGACAGCACATGACGATGCTGGTTCACACGTCTGCATACGTAGTCGCTCATGAACGGATGGCCGCACTCATTCAGGGATGGTTGGAGGTCAACGGTGCTAGGATTACTGATGGTGCCTCTGACTTGGCGGAACGGATCCGCAACATTTGGATTGAAGAGCAGAATCGTCTGCCGTCAAGCATCACCGCTGCCGCTCGCATCTCGGCTGACCAACTTTTTGAATGTCTCCCGCTCGTACTCGACCGGATCGAGGTACCGATCGAGAATGGCGCGAGCGAAGATCGGATCGATTATGGGGGCGAGGCCAAGACATATATAGTAGTGGGCGGTTCGATCCTTGCGCGAGGCCTGACCTTGGAGGGTCTCATGGTCAGCTATTTTCTACGAAAGGCTAACCAGTACGATACGTTGCTTCAGATGGGGCGTTGGTTTGGCTATCGGCCCGGATACGAGGATCTGCCGCGTATCTGGATGCCAGAAGATCTCCGGTTACGTTTCCGCGCACTAGCAGTCGTGGAGGCGGAGATTCGCGACGAAATCGAACAGTACCATAAACAGAACCTGACGCCGGAGGACATCGCAGTTAGGATTCGGGCGATCCCTGGGATGGCGATCACGGGAGTGAACAAGATGCGACACGCGCGCCCATGCGCCGTAAGCTACTGGGGCACGCACCGGCAGACGTTCCGCTTTGACCACCGAGACAGAGAGCTCCTACGCCGCAACTGGGAGGCCGGAGTTGATCTTATCAATCTCTCGGATTCGCTCAAACTCCGGGATCGAAGGGCTGCCCGGACGGGAAGGAAGCTCTGGCGTGGTGTCCCCGTGTCAACGATTCGGCGTTTCTTCGAGCGCTATGCAGTGCACCGACACCACCGCGATCTGGCAGCGGACATGCTGCTTCCGTTTCTCGCGAGCGGTGACCCTCGCCTGGCCAAGTGGAATGTTGGCGTGGTCGAGGCGAAGGGGGGGCGAGAATGCCCGAGTCCGCTCGGAGACGCAGGAAGGGTGAAGGCAGTCAAGCGGGCTCGCATGGCTGACAGCACGTCGGTGGCGGATATTAAGGCTCTCATGTCGAAGCGAGATGTTCTGTTCGACGTTGACAAGGAGCAGTCCACGGAGTTTGCCGGCTGGGCTGATCTCAAGGCCGCCCGCGCCCAAGCCGTTGGCGATGTCCCTCTCCTATTGCTGTATCCGATCGACCGTGAGTCAGCCCCACAACGGTCGGGGGGTGTTCGTACGTCGCTCGATGCAGCTTTCGACGTTCTCGGCTATGGCATCATCTTTCCGGGGTCGGTAACGGAGGGCGGCGACTACGTCTCGGTCGAACTCAGTCCATTCTCGGCGGACGAACTCGATGCGATCGACGCGGAAGAAGCAGCGCAAGCGGAGGCGGCGGGTGTCGAGGGTTCCCGTGGATAACCCCGCCTGCGTTGCTTGGAGCCTCTTGCGCGCCGGCTCTCAAACCGAGAGCGGACTGGAAGTCCCAACTGTGCCAGCGGAAATATCAACGGCCGCTGGGCCTGTACGAATGGCGGTTGGCGCGAACGGTGAACCGCGGCTGCTGCTTCCCTTGGCCCGCGACGATATCCCTGTGCCGTTCGATGTGGGGACCTCGCTTTCTGTCTCGGTTTCCTCATTTCAGTACAGCGGTCAGTACCTTCGTTTTCTTGATATCATATGCCTACATCCAGAACTGGAATCCGTATTTGGGGAAGTGGTGGACGAGATCCTAGCTCGTTCTCGTCCGTAAATCGCTTCATGGCAGAGCTTTACCGGCGTGTTTTCACCAGT
>NZ_CANPWG010000054.1 GCF_947581915.1 Candidatus Palauibacter scopulicola | reverse complement strand
TTAGCGACTACTGGAGGCCGGTGCCTACTTCATCTTGTGAGAAATCCGGGCTAGGGTATTCCGAGACCAGGAATGGCGCGTCCTTATCGACCGACTTGGACTCTCGTCGCGTGAGGCGGAGATCACGCAGCGGGTCTTCGACGATCTTGGCACGGCCACGATCGCCCGCGATCTCGGTTTAGCGCCGTCCACCGTGCGCACCTACCTGAAACGCCTTTACCGCAAACTGGGCGTACGGAGTCGCGGCGAGCTCCTGATCCTGGTTTTTCTAGAGTTCCTAAGAGCCAATGAAGCAAGTGACTTCGGGCTCGTAGCGGATGACATCTGATCCGATGACGTCCGATCAGATGTCATCCATCTGGAGACTTGTGTCGCCTTCGTCTCGCCGAAACTGTTGCTGCGACGGTCCAATTCAGTCGCCTCTCCCCATGGGTCCAGTCCTCCCTGCGGAGTAGGCAAGACCTAGTCACGCGGAACGCTCTCTTCGGGGAATCCAGTCTCCACGGGAGCGTGCCGAAAGAACGGAGGTGCCAATGTCACGCTTCAACTTCCTCGCCACCCGAGTGCGGCTCCACCGAATCGCACTGCTCATGGTTATGTTTGCTGCGGTACCGGCGGCCGCTCAGGAGGTGGTCGTCACGATCAACATGAACTCCTGTTGGAACGCATGCTCCCTAGCGGCTTCCGAAGCCTACAACGACAACATTGACAATGGTGCTAACCCTGCAGACGCTGAGGAGACGGCGATGAACGTCCTCAATGCCTGCATGCACTTCTGCGAGGGGCCGTATTAGTGTCCGGTTCTCGTCGTCAGGCCGTGCTCGTCACGACGCTGCTCGCCGCGGCGTGTGGCGGGCCGGCCGATGTCGCATTTCAGCCCATCAAGCTCGATCCGTTCGCGTCCGCGCCGTCACCACTTAGCAGACGCAGTCAACTCACTCTCCTGGCTGGCGGCGCGGCCTGCGTCATCGATTCGTACGAGCAGCGCGTGAACTGTATGGATCCCGGCGGCGAATCCGTCGATTTCGGCACCGAAGGTGAGGGGCCGGGCGAGTTCAGATTCCCCACCTTCATACTTCGCGGTCCGTTGGGTACGATCGGCGTTGTCGATGGCCAACTGAACCGCCTGTCGATGTTCTCCGCATCGGGGGAGTTCCGCACTTCCACGGGGGAGCTTCCGGGCCCGCTTCTGTTCGGACGCCACCAAGTGATGGACGGGGCGGTGTCTGGTTCGTACAGAAGGAGCGACCCAAGCGGCGACCGGTCGACCGTGCAGGCGGAGATCGATGTCGAGACGGGTCGCGTCGAGTGGGAACGAGCGTTCCCGCACGAGGCGGATGTGGCGAGTTGCTCGACACCCTTGTGGAGGACCACCCGGCTGCTGCTCGGCTACGGGGATGGAAGTGGTGACCTCATGTTCGTCACCTGCCACGGCGAGTTCCTGGTCTGGTACGCCGACCGGGACGCGGAGGAGCCAGCCGCGATCGTGCAGTCCCCCACGTATGTCGAGCGATACCCGACGGACGAGGAAGTGGCTTCTGAAGTACGGTTGCTCCGGTCAGCGGCGTGGAGACCGGTCGTCAACGAGGAGGAGCTCCGGGCGAGACCGAAGGTGTGGTATGGAGCCCGGGTCATGGATGACCGGCGGCGGTTCTGGGCGGTGTCGCACTGGAATGCCTGGGCCGACATGGTCGCTTTCAGCCAAATCGACATGTTTTGCCTCACAGATCGCGGCCCCGAGTACGCGCTGACGCTGCAGGTGGCGGACAAGGTCGTGGGGATGGACGTCCTCGGGGACACGCTCGCTGTCCTCGTCGTACGGGACGCCGGTGGCGTCATCCCCGAACGTCGCGTCGACTGGTACGACATCTCCAGCGTGACCGACCTGCAGTAGGCGGACCAACCCGCGTGTGACGTTTTTTCGATTGGCGCCATCAACAAGGGTGGAGGCATCAGTTTCGGGCGGATGCAACGCGGACAGGGCGAGGAAGAACCATCGGTTACGTGGGTCGAGCACGGCATATGGAGCGGCTGCGGTTGGGCGGCGGGACTTTCGCGACCCTTGCGCTTGGGGCGAGCGTTTCGGGGCTGGCGGGTCAAGGGCCGGAGTGCGACGGGCGAGGCATGCTCCAGATCGTGGTTGTAGACGATTCCGGCGCAATTCCGATTCCGAACGCCACGGTTATCGTTCAATGGAGCGACGCAGATCGCGCGAGGCGGCCCGTTCGTCAGGGGGTTGGGCCCGCTGGAGACCTTGTGCTCTGTGCGCCGCGCGACGCGCGGCAGGCCACAATCTGGGCCGAGTTCGGGGATGCCTCCAGCCAAGAGGCGGTGGTCGGCATTGTTCCCGAAACAGCAAGTGAAGTCGAACTCAGATTACTCATAGCGTCGGCGACGACGGGACGCTTGATCGGTTACGTGCGAGATGCGCGAACGGAGAGGCCTGTCGTAGCGGCCACAGTCGCCGTGGTGGGCGGTACGGCCGCGACGGAGACCAACCGGCGGGGGAGCTTCGTACTGAGCGGGGTTCCGGTCGGGGTCCACGAACTCGCCGTTCGGCACCTTGGGTATGCTCCTCTCTCTCATGTGGTGTCGGTATCGCGCGGCATCACCACGGAGGTCGAGGTCGGCATGGTACCGGATCCGGTGGAGATGGAGCCCATCGTGGCCACCGCGACGCGGCCGCGCCGGCTGGAGGTCGGCGGATTCTACGAGCGCAAGTACTGGGGCGAACTGATTGGCGGGGGCACTTTCTTCACGGCGACCGACATCGAGCGACGTGGGCCTGTGCTCATCTCCCCAATGATCGCTGACGAACCGGGGATTCGACTCGGTAACTGCCGCCTTCGGCGAAGCAGCTGCATGCTGCTGAACACACGAGTGGCGTCGGAGTTCTCGCCCGATGGTTGCCCGCTGAGCCTCTATCTCGACAACACTCGGGTGAGAGGTCTCGGTGGACGGGACGGACAGACAATCGACGACCTGGTGAGACCCCATGAAATCGCGGGAGTCGAAATATACCGGAGTGCCGCCTCGCTCCCGGGAGAGTTCGGCGGATCCGACTCTCAGTGCGGCATCGTAGCGATCTGGACCAAATAGCGATCTCCGTCATTTCGAGATCGTATCTCAGGTTGAGGGTGACCGTGACGGCGCTCGTGTCGCGCGGCCCACGGTGTACTCGATGCGGGAGCCGCGGCCCACGGTGGAGTCGTGGCTACGCAACTGGTCCCACTCGCGTGGCTTGCTTTCGAACGGACCGAACGCCGTCGCGTAGCGTATCCGGGTTCCGACTGTGAGCCGGTCGGCGACGCGGTAGTCCACTTGGGGATTGACGGTGCCGGAGTCGTGGTGATGGCGGATTCGAGGACCGCCGCCTCGGACTGCGGCTGGAGCTTCGAAGCCCAAGTGGGCGCCCTACGAGGAACGCTCACGGCGGGCCTCATACGTACCCAACCCTCGAATCCGTAAGGAGGGACAACATGGACAAGTTCGCCCGGTTCACACGTATTGCCACGGCGCTGGAGATGTGCTGCCTCCCGGAAATCGTGGTTCGATAGCTGGTGGTAATGCTCGCCCGCGAACGAGCCGGTGCGCTCCGCACGATGGCGTGTGCGACCGTCTTGTCCCTCTTGGCGTGCGGGAGGGCGCCCGACCCCCTGCCGCCACTGCGGGCCGCGCTCGATGAGGCGTTCGAAACCGAAGTCGTTATCACGCTCGGCGAGGATCCGCAGGATTCGATCGCGACTCCGGGGATCTTTAGGGAGCGGGCTGATGGTGGCTTCCTGCTGAGCGACAGGCAGCTCCCCAGGGTCCGCAGCTACGACGCACGGGGGCGGCTCGAGGCGGCGTTTGGTCGATTCGGCGAGGGCCCCTTCGAGTTCCGGAGGATCAACGGCTTGACCGAGACCGCAAGGGGGCGGGTCGCCGTGTTGGGCTCCGCGCCGCGTCTCACCTACCTCACGGCGAACCTCGTGCCGGATACCATCGTGCAACTCCCCGGCATCCCGTCAGGGATTGAACAAATCGGTTCCGATCTGCTGGTGGGAATCAAGCTCTTCACGGAAGCGACGCGAGGTGTGTCACGGTTCGTGCAGCAGCCTCGACTGCTGCATCGGCTGGTAGCTGACGAGATAGCGTGGAGCGCCTATACCTTCCCGTTCATTCCCCTGGAGAGACCGTACTGGGCGTCGCTGGTGCGGTTCTCATTCGACGTGGCGGGCGACTCCATCTACATGGCGTATTCCCTGCGCTACCCGGTGACGATTCTGAACGCCGCGGGCGACTCGATCGGCGCGATCGGCGTACCCCCGGGGACGTTCCAGCCGGTCCCCGTGTTTGAACCGGGCGCCTTCAACCCGGGCGCATACCCCACGCAGATGCCGGAACTGCTCGGAGGGCGAGGCACGATCTCGCACATCGCCGTCGTGGGTTCCCATCTCGTCGTGGTGCATGGTCGTTTTGGTTACCCGGAGTCCGGCGGACCCTTCGGAGCGTATCATTCCTCCTTGGACATCTACGACCGGTACACGGGCCGCAAGCTGTACGAGGAGGTGCCGTTGCCGGAGGACTCGCGGGTCCTGGGGGGTGGCAGGCATCTCTATCTGCTCCAGAACAGCAGTTTCCCGCCGTGGCGCATCGCAAAGCTCAGCCTGCGCGTGGAGAAGCCAAGTTGACGCGCTCGATGGCCCGTACGGCCCTCGGGGGGGTGACTAGAGATCGTACCTGAGGCTGAGGGTCACGGTGAAGGCGCTCGTGTCGCGTGTTTCCACGGTGTACACGATGCGGGAGCCGCGGCCCACGGTGGAGTCGTGGCTGCGGAGCTGATCCCACTCGTGAGGGTCGCTCTCGAACGGGCCGAGCGCCTTCGCGTAGCGTATTCGGGTTCCGACCGTGAAGCGGTCGGCGACGCGGTAGTCCACGCCCGCCAGCGCGTGGGCGCCGAACATGGTGTCGTGGAGCACCGCTGAGCCCAGCGTCGTTGTCCCGGCCAGCTTCGCGCGGAGCACCGGATCCTCGAACGTGCTGATCCGCACCGGATCGTTGTTGCGCTTCCACAGGCTGAGATAGTCGACGGCCATGCGCTGCACGCCGGCGCCGACCCCCAGGTACGGCGTCAGCCGCGCACCGCCGGTGGCGAGATCGACCGCGAGGTTCGCGAATGCGCCGTGTACGCTCACGTCGCCGGCGCCGCCGATCGCCCTCTCGAGTTCCTGGTCGGCCTTCTGGGCGGTCACCACATCGCCGATCTCCGTCGGCGCATAGTCGTGATACGCCGCGGCTCGGTACCGGTACTCGGCCTCGACCCGGAACCGGCCGAACCGGTATCCGGCCGCGATTCCGGTCGCGATCCCCCCCGTGCGGCCGGATTCGTTCGCCCACTCGGTCGGCGGCGGTGGCGTGTCGCACTCCGATCCCGTCTCCACCCCAGCGGGGTTGATGAGCAGGTCGCAGCGCGTGCCCCAGTCGTTGTCCGTGCCGACGAGCCGCATGGCCGGAGCGAGCGTGAACCCCAACTCCGACCCCACGTACGGCTGCGCGGCGATATCGCCAGCCGCCAAGGCGAGCGCCAGCGGCAGGATGGCTCCTCTCATGGGTCCGTCCCTTGTGAGGGTTCCGTGCCTAGGCGGGTGGCAGCTCGGGGGCCGACCCCTCGCCGCCGTCCGCGTCTCCTGAACCCACGGCGCGCTGGAGGACTTCCTGGATGTCGAGGCCGAGCACGGAGGCGAGTCCCTCCATCGTTCCGTAGGCGCCGCGCACGCGCTGGTTGAGGGCGTTGGAGACGCCCTCGCCCTGGCCGCCGTCCATGACGACGACGCGGTCGATGTCCACGCCTTCCACGGCGCCGACGGCAATCTCGAGCAGTTCGGGGAGCTTCTCGGCCATGAACACGGCGAACGCGGCCTCGCCTCCGGTCTGGACCTCCGCGTAGAGCCGCTTCAGGACCTCGACCTGGGCCTTTCCGCGCTCCAGGATCGGTGCCGCCTCGGCCTCCGCCCGTGCGAACGCGGCCATCTTCTCGGCCTTGGCGGGCTCGATCACGTCCGCCCGCAGCCGCTGCTCCTCGCGCTCCACGCGCTTCATCTCGAGGATCTTCTCCGCCTCGACCTCGGCCTCCTGCGCCTTCACGCGCGCGATCTTCTCGGCGGTGTCGCCCTCGCGGTGCAGTTCGGCCTTGCGCACCCGCAACTCGTTCTGGGCCTCGGCGACCTTGATCGAGGCCGCGGCCTCCCGCACCTCGGCGCGCCGCCTCGCCTCGGCCTGCGCCTCGCGCGTGTCAGCCTCCGCCTGTGCCTCGGCGATCTCCGCCTGCCGGATCGCCTCGGCCGACTTCTCCCGGCCGATCGCGTCGAGGTAGCCGCGCTCGTCGCTCACGTTCTGGATCTTGAGCACGTCGAGGTGGAAGCCGAGCGACGCCAGGTCCTCCCCCGCATCCTCCGCCAGCGCCTTGGCGAAGCCCAGCCGGTCCTCGTTCACGGCTTCCGGCGTGAGCGTGGCGAGCACGCCCCGCAGGTTCCCCGTGAGCGTGTCCTGGGCGAGTTCCCGAACTTCCTCCTCCGTCTTCCCGAGCAGACGCTCGACCGAGTTGTTGAACACCCACTCGGGCTCCGAGGCGATCTTCACGTTGGCGATCGCCTCCACGCTGAGCGGGATGTTCCCTTTCGAGAAGGCGTTGTTGACGGAGACCTCGATGGGGATGGTCTCGAGGTTCATGTGCTGGACCGTCTCGATGATCGGGATCCGGATTGTGCGCCCGCCCGAGATGGAGCGGTAGCCGACGGCCTGGCCATCGGTCAGCATGCGGTTGCGGCCGGTGATGACGGCCGCGCGGTTGGGGGGAACGATCACGATCAGGTTCTTGATCGTGATGATCGCCACGAGTACGACGACGAAGAAGACGCCCGCCATCACGACGGGGGCGGCCAGGAGATTCAGAAAGTCTTGCATTTCGACCTCATTCCTCGAGCAGCTTCATGTCTTCGGGATCCACGGGCACGACATCCGCGATGCCGTCCGTCATGCGCACGACGACGACTGACTGTCCGGCGCGCAGCGGCAGGTCGTCCGGGCACGTCGCGTCCATGCGGGCCCGCACGCTGAACCGGCGCTCGCCGCGCGACACCTTCACCGTACCCGCGCCGTCCGGCCCTATTTCCATCGTGACTTCGCCCGTCAAGCCGGCCAGCGAACGCTCGCCGAGCGCGGTGCCGGCGCCTGAGCGCTTGATGTAGCGGAAGGCGGCGCCGATGAACGCCCCGGAGGCCAGCCCCGTGACGCCGGCGATGGCGGCGGTGACCGCGGGGCTCGTGAACCAGTGCAGGATGGCCCCGGTCGCGCCGAACCCGAACATGGCGTAGACGATCGTGCGCAGGGAGAGGAGTCTCGCCACGTCGGCCGCGCCACCCGCGTCCAGGTCCGCGTCGACGTCCACATCGATGTCCATGCCGTCCAGGAAGTCGCCGAACACGGACAGCGCGAGGAACCCGCCGCCCACGAGAAGACTGAAGATGTATATCGTGAACATGTGTCGATCTCCTCAGCGCCAGGCGGCGACCGTCTCGGCCACGAAGTCCTCGAACACGCGCGGCGCGTGACCCAGGACGTGGCTCATCGTCGCGAAGTCCTCCTCCGTCGCGATGAGTCCGTCGGACAGAAAATACTCCGACATGATCCGCAGGTCCCTCACGAGCCAGTCCGGCAGGTGCCGGCCCGCGCGCGCCTCCCACGCGTCGAGGTCGTCGCCCACGTACTCGACCTCGCGGTCGAGGTGTTCGCTCCACGTGCGGACGACGTCCGCGCTCGTCAGGAGTTCGGGTCCGACCACCGGGTGCCGGATCCCCTCGTGGCCGTCGTCGAGGAGCGCGTTCACGGTGGCGTCGGCGATGTCGCGGACGTCGACCCGGTGCAGTCCCACTCCCCCGAGCGGTGCCGGATAGGCCCCGGCTTCGAGCGACCGCCTGAGCCACAGGTCGTTCTGGAAGTAATGGTTCGGTTCGATCGTGGCCCACGGGACGCCGGAGGCCTCGAGCGCGGCGAGGATCTCCATCTTGCTCGCGAAGTGGGGGATGTGGGGCGCCGCGTGCGCGCGGTGCGCGGAATGGAAGACGATCCGCTCGACGCCGGCCTGCGCGGCGGCATCGACGGCCCCGATGCCGAGTTGCGCCTCCCGCGGGTGGAGCGCCGTGAGGAGGTGCATGCGCGACACGCCATCGAGCGCGGGCGCGAGCATGTCGGGCCGCTCCAGGTCGCCTTGCATGAATTCGACCCGCTCGTCCGACGTGTCCGCCCGGTCCGCCGAACGCGTCAGGCACCGGACCGATACGCCGCGGGCCACCAGGCCCTCGACGACGCGACGCCCGACGGTCCCTGTCCCGCCTACGCAAAGCACATCCGCCATCCACGCCCTCCTGTCGTCCCGTGGTTCCGTGAGGTTCCGACGATACGTGGCGTGCGAGGAGCAGTCGAGTACCGTCTGGTGTGACTCCGGCCAGCCCCCTGCCGGCCGCCTGCCCGAGCGAGTTGATAGCCCGTTGATGGCCGGCCGGACTCTGGAGGTGAATCTCGGAAGGCACGGGACGGAGGGTCCGTCCCGGCGGGTCGCGACGAGCGCGCCGGACACGGCGGCGGCGGCGATCCGGCCTCCCGACGACCCGGGAATGGGAGGGGACGATGAAGAAGACGAAAGCGGGACGCTGGGTACTCCTTGGCTTCAACCTCGTGCTGGCCACGGCCATCCTGGCGCAACCCGGCCAGGCCGCGTCCGCGCGCGGCGGCGACTGCGTGAGCGACTGTGCGCTGGATTGGTCGGATTGCGTCCTGGACGGTGGCTGGGGCTGCAACTACGAAATCAGCGAGTGCCTGCGGGACTGCGCCCTTTCCATGTGGAGCCCTTCAGGTCCCGATCCCTTTCGGTGGTGATCGCATGAGGCTCCATGCGACGGGGTGGCGCGCGCGGCTCGGAAGCGGGACACCGGGGCGGTGAAGCGGCCCGGGATTCAGGACGTCGGTCTCGCCGTGTGCTTCGTCCTCCTGGCGGTGATCGCCTTCCGCCCATCGGGGGTGGTCGGCGGTCGCCTCCGGGAGTGGAAGGCCGAGCGGCAGGTGCTCGCGCGCTACCGGGAGGAGTGGAAGGAGGCCGTCGCGGAGCGGAGAAGCGTGCTCGGGGAGGGTGCGGCCCCGCAGACGATCTTCGAGTTCAGCGATTATCTCTGCCCCTTCTGCCGCTCGTCGCACGAGACCGTGAACGCGTGGGTGGGGTCGCGCGAAGCGCAGGTGGTGCTGGTTCACGTCCCCCTCTCGGAACGTTCCGCGCAGGCGGCGCGCGCCGCGATCTGCGCGGAGAAGCAGGGCGCGTTCCGGCGCGTGCACGACTACCTGATGACGAACGAAGACTGGAAGACCGGAGACGTGGACTGGGAATCCATCGCCGTGGCCGCGGACGTTCCCGCGGGAACGCGTCTCGTCCGCTGCCTGAACGCGCCCGCCACAACCGAGCGCCTCGCCCGCGACGCCGCCCTCGCCGACCGCTGGCGCATCACCGCGACCCCGACCTTCGTGTCAGGCCGCGCCAGGCATGTCGGCGCCGCCTCGGAGACCGACCTGGAGAAGCTGCTCGGCCGGTAGACGGAGGGTCGCTCCTCCGTCCGATCAACGTCATTCAATCCTTACAAATCACATATCATACTATATAAATTACAAGGATGATACCGAGAAGAGCCGTGCACCGAGTCGAACGGGCCCTGCGCCGACAGGCGGCCGTTGCCCTGCTCGGCGTACGGCAGGTGGGGAAGACCACGCTGGCCTTCGACATCGCCCGTAAGACCGATGCGGTCTACCTGGACCTTCAGACGCGCTCGGACCGTACGAAGTTGTCCGACCCGCAGTTTTTTCTGAGCCAGTACACGGATCGCCTCGTGATCCTGGATGAGGTTCACCGTGTCCCGGCCCTGTTCCCGGAGCTTCGCAGCCTCATCGACAGGGGCCGGCGCCACGGACGGCGGACCGGCCGTTTCCTGATCCTGGGATCAGCTTCCGTCGAACGGCTCCGACAAGCCGGCGAGAGCCTGGCTGGCAGAATCGAGTTCGTGCCCCTCGGGTCCCTGGATGTGCTCGAGGTCGAGGCGCACGGAGACACGGCCATACCGCTATGGGTTCGAGGCGGCCTGCCCGACAGCTTCCTGGCCGCGAGCGACGAGGACAGCTACGCCTTCCGGAGGAACTTCATTCAGACGTACCTGGAACGGGATGTGGAAGAGTTCGTGGCGCGACGGTTGCCGGCGGAGACCCTCCGACGCCTGTGGACGATGCTCGCGCACTGGCAGGGCGGACTGCTCCGCGCCTCCGAACTGGCCCGCAGCCTCGCGATCAACACGGCGACGGTGGGCCGTTACATCGATACGCTGACCAGCCTCTTCATCTTGCGACGGCTGCTGCCGTACGTCGCGAACGTTCGCAAGCGGCTCGTCAAATCGCCCAAAGTCTACGTCCGTGACAGCGGCCTCGTGCATGCGCTGCTGCGCATTGGCGATTTCGACACACTCGCGGGACACCCCGTATCCGGCGCCAGTTGGGAGGGGTTTGTCATCGAGAATCTGCTCCAGGCGGCGCCGCCGGGAACCGCGGCGAGCTTCTACCGGACGCAGGCCGGAGCCGAGGTGGACCTCGTGTTGGAGCTCCCGGGATTGGCGAAGCCCTGGGCTCTCGAGATCAAACTCGGCCTCGTGCCCCCGCTCGGCCGCGGATTCCGGAGCGCCCGGGAGGATCTGAAGCCGGACCGCACCTTCGTCGTCTACGGAGGCGATGAGGACTACTCCCTCGAACCCGGCGTTGAGGTGATCAGCCTGCGGTCCGCCGCCGAACTGCTCCGCGACTTTCGGCCCCCGGCAGCCCCGGAATCGTAGCCTTCCGGCGACGCCGGGCGCGCGAACGGTGGTTACGAAGCGGTGATCCGGGTCAAGGCATCGTTGAGATCCGCCATGTAGCGGTCCACGTCCGCCTCGGCGATCGGGGGGCCGTGGATCGGCGCGATCCAGGCCGGGGGATGCCGCTCCAGCATCGCGTGCAGCGCGTCCATGACCCGGTTCGGGTCGGCGTAGCGCAGCCAGGGCAGCGTCTGCGCATGGAATTCATGCACGCCTTCCGCGCGTCCGTCCTCGGGGATCCGGCCCCAGTCAATGTCGCAGGCGCCGGGCGGGTGCAGCGTCCCGAAGCCGTCCGCCACGAACAGGGTGCGCGAGGTTTCGTCGTAGACCCACGTCGTGTGGTTGCGGTCGGCGAGCGGGGGGTCGAGCACCACGAACCGCCGGCCGAGGACGTCGGTGACGTCGCCGATCTTCGTGCGGCGCGCGTACGGTAGGCCCTGGAGGTCCGGGTCCCCGCAGGAGGCGATGATCTCGAAATCGCCCCAGTCGCGGCGAAAGGCGGGGATGTTTCCCGAGTGCGGGTAGTCGGAATGGGAGAGGACGATGGCGCCGATGCCGCGGCCGGCGGTGGCGTCGCTGATCCGGTCCGAGAGTCGCTGCCGGTGGTGGAAGGAGCCGGAGTCCATGAGGATCGCCCCCTCCGGCGCCTCGACGAGGTAGACGGAGACGTGGATGTGGCCGTTGGCCTCGGGGAAGCACTCGTGGACCCAGGAGACCCCGCCGCCCAGGGTGATCGCGCTCACGGGACGCCCCCGCTCGCGGGCCGCTCTCCGCTCACAGGACGCCCCCGCGCCCGCCCGCCGCCACCCGACGCACGACCTCGTTCATGCGCTCGTAGTACGGGGCCGCGTCCGCCCCCGGGATCGGGAGTCCGTGCGCCGGCGCGAGCCCGTATCCGGCGAACTGCGCCGCCAGCGCGTCCGTAGCCGCGGTCACCTTTTCCGGCACGACGTACTGGAACCAGAACATGACCCGGCTGTGGAACTCCTCGAGACGCCCCACATCCACCGCCGTGTCGATCTCGTCCGTGCGCCGCAGGGACTCGCCGCTCTGGTGCGGGAATCCCATCCAGTCCACGGTGAAGAGCGTGCGGGTCGTCTCCTCGCTCATCCACGTGTGGATCGCGGCGTCGAGGAAGGTTGCCTCCGGGAAGCGGACCCGGAGCCCGCCGAGATCGATCTCGTCCCCGGGCCCCACCTTCATCGCGTCGTCGAGGTGGTACAGCGCGTGCGTCTCGCCGGTCGCCGGCGCCACGAGGCGGCAGTCCGGATAGCGCCGCAGCACCTGCATTGTGTTCCCCGCGTGGGGCACGTCGGGATGCGAGAGCGCGAGGTAATCGAGCGGCCGCCCTTCGAGCAGTTCCTCGAGCGCCGGAAGAAGGATGTGGCCCGAGGCCGGAGAGAGGGTGTCCCAGAGCAGCGCCCGCTCGCCCGTCAGCAGGTAGGCGTTCTGCGGGACGTAAAGCTCGTTTTCGGGCCTGTACCAGTCCGCGCCGCTCTCCAGCACCGCGCGCGCGATCCCGGCCCGGTGCCCACCGCACTCCTGGATCCAGTGGATCCCCGGCCACACGTCCCGCCGCCAGCTGCGTTCCGCCGCTACGGAGTCGGGGAATTGCATCGGTCGAACATAACCCGTCAGAGCGGTGTTTTCGATGTGCTCCCACCTCCCGTGGCCTGTCCAGGACCAAGACGTCACATTCCCTCCATGGATGTCAGGAGATGGGCGGGTATGGCCTTGGTGTTGGCCGCCGTGGTCGGGTGTTCGCCGTCCGGGGAGGCGGCGGCGTTTCCGAGTCGGGCGATCGAGATCGTGTCGTGGGCGACGCCGGGCGGGCCGACGGACCTCCTCTCGCGGGCGCTGGCCGACGCGGCGCCGCCACACTTCGATGGTCGGCGCGTCACCGTCATGACCCGGCAGGGCGGGGCGGGGGCCGCCGGTATGCAGTACCTGCAGGGACGGGAGGGCGACCCGCACGTGCTCGGCGTCTTCACGGCGAGCGGCACCGTGAACATGGCGACGGGGCGGATTCCGTTCTCCCCCGGGGACTTCACCCCCATCCTCCGCATCCAGATCGACCCCTTCCTGGTCGCGGTGCGGGACGACAGTCCCTTCCACACGCTCAGCGACCTGTTCGAGGCGGCGCACGCGCGGCCGGGCGAGGTCTCGGTGTCGGGGTTCGGGGCGGCGTCGGCGCACTTCCTCGGCTTCGCCCGCCTGCGGGCCGCGGCGGGGGACCCGGACGTGCGGTGGATCGCGTACGAGGGGTCGGCCGACGCCGTGGTGGCGGCGCTCGGCGGGCACACGGATGCGGCGCACACGAACTACAACATCGTGCGCGAGCACCTGAGGGCGGGGACGATGCGGGTGCTGGGGGTGGCGCTTCCCGTCGAGGCGCTCCCGGACACGCCGAGCTACGCGGAGCAGGGATACGACCTGGCTCCGGTCCACTGGCGCGGGGTCGTGGGCCCGCCGGGGCTGGATCCGGAGTTGCGCGCGGAGCTGCGCGTGCGGTTGATGGCCGCGATCGAGGACCCGGGGTTCCGCGAGTACATGGAGCGGGCCGCGCTGGAATACGCGACGATGGCGGACGCGGACGTCTTCGGCGCCTGGATGGCCGAGGAGGTGGCGACGAGCCGGGACATGCTGCGGCGGCTTGGAATCCTGGATGGGTAGTGCCCCGGCGGGCGGGGCCGCGCGCTTGCGCCTGCTCGCGGAGGCCGGGTTGCTCGCCGTCGTGGCGGCGGGAATCCTGCTGGACTCGCGCTCCTACCCGGGATCGCTGGCGGAGGGGGCGCCGGGCCCGGCCTTCTTCCCCCGGCTGCTCGCCGTGCTGCTCATGGGCTGCGCGGCCTGGCTCGCAGTCCGGGCCGCGCGACAGCCGCCGGAGTTGGACGCCGGACGTTCCCGCGGGAACGTCGTCGGGAGCCCGGGAGCCGGTCGCCCGGGAGCCGGCCGCGACGCCCGGCTGGGGCTGGGCGCGGCGTGGATCGCGGTCTTCCTCCTCATCTGGCCCCGGCTCGGGACGGTCGTGTCGGTTCCGCTCCTCGTCGCCGGGCTGATGTGGCTGACGGGCGAACGCTCGCGGCTCGCGCTCATCGCCGTGCCGCTCGCCTTCGCCGCCTTCATCTATCTCGTGTTCATGGTGGCGCTCGGCGTGCCGCTCCCGTCCGGCTTCTGATCGGCCGCCCGTGTCCGCCTTCCTCGACGGCCTGCTGACGGCGCTCCAGCCGGGGAACCTCGCGGCGCTCCTCGCGGGGAGCCTCCTCGGCGTGTTCGCGGGCGCGATGCCGGGGCTGAGTTCGACGGTGGGACTCGCGCTTGTCCTCCCCGTCACCTTCGCTCTCGACCCGACGCCGGCGCTCCTGATGATGGTCTCGATCTACATGGCGGCCGAGTACGGCGGTTCGATCACCGCGATCGCGATCGGCGTGCCGGGGAGTTCGCCCGCCCTCGCCACGACCTTCGACGGCTACGCGATGACGCGGCGCGGCGAGGCGGGGCGCGCCCTCGGGATCTCCCTCTTCTCCAGCATGAGCGGCGGGCTCCTCGGCACCGTCCTCCTCGTCCTGGCCCTGGGGCCGCTCTCGCGGGCGGCGATCGCCTTCGGGCCGGCGGAGTACTTCGGGCTCGGCGTGTTCGGGCTCTCCATCGTCGCGAACCTCGTGGGAAAGGACCCGTTCAAGGGGGTCGTGAGCGCGCTCCTCGGACTCCTCTTCTTCATCGTCGGGCTCGACGTGCTCACGGGGGCCCCGCGGCTCACGTTCGGTACGAATGCCCTCATGGATGGCCTCGGGCTCGTCCCGATGCTGATCGGTTTCTTCGCGATCGCGGAGGCGCTGGAGGCGGTGACCGGCCGCCGCCGGCCGACGCCCCCCGGAGACGGCATCGCCGGCGCGCTCCCGAAGGCGCGCGAACTGTTCGGACTGTGGCGCACGATTCTGCGGGGCTCCGCCATCGGGGGCCTGATCGGGGCCATCCCCGGGGCCGGGGCGACGATCGCCTCCATCGTGGCGTGGAACGAGGAGCGGCGCGTCTCGAAGACGCCGGAGCGGTTCGGGACGGGCGTACCGGCGGGCATCGCCGCGCCGGAGGCCGCCAACAACTCGTGCGTGGGGGCGGCGATGATCCCGCTTCTCGCGCTCGGGATCCCCGGGTCCGCCAGCGCCGCGGTCCTCCTCGGCGGCCTCACGGTGCAGGGCGTGGCGCCCGGCCCGCTGCTCATGACCGAGCGCTCCGAACTCGTCTATGCGCTGTACGCGGGATTCCTGGTGGCGGTGCTGCTCATGCTGGCCGTGGGGCGGCTCGGAATCCCCCTCTGGACGCGGGTGGTGCGGCTGCGGCCATCGATCCTGATGCCGCTCGTCGTCGCGATCTCGCTCGTGGGCACCTTCTCCCTCCGCGGCAACGCGGCGGATGCGTGGGCCGCCCTCTTCTTCGGGCTCGTCGGCTTCGCTATGCTGCGGGGCGGCTACCCGCTGGCGCCGGCGGTGCTCGGCCTCATCCTCGGCCCCATGATCGAGACGAACTACCGGCGGGCCCTGAGCCTGTCGTCGGGGTCGCACTCGATCTTCCTGGAGAGCCCGATCAGCCTGGTGCTGGTCCTGCTCGCGGTGGTGAGCTTCGCGGCCCCGGCGGTCCGCAGCCGCCTGGTATCCGGGAGGACGGGGTCGTCCGACTCCGGACCCGACGCAGACGACGGACCCGACACACACGACGGACCCGACACACACGACGAATCCGGCAGGCACGACCACGAACCCCGGCAAGAGGAGCGCGAGTGAGCGCGACGCGCGCGGTCACCGACTTCATTCTCGAGACGACGATGGACCATTTCCCGGAGCGGCTGCTGTCCGAGGGGCGGCGCTGTGTCACCGACGGGACGGGGGTGATCCTCGCCGGGTCGACGGACGCCTGTGCCCGCATCGTCCGGGACCAGATCGCGGTACAGGGCGGGAACGCGCAGGCGACGATCATCGGCCCGCCGGACGCGCGCGCCCCGGCGTCGCTCGCGGCGCGCGCCAACGGCACGGCGGGCCACGCGATGGACTTCGACGACACGCAGCTCTCGAACGCGCCCGACCGCATCTTCGGACTCCTCACGCACCCGACGGTCGCGCCGCTCGCGGCGGGATACGCGCTGGCGGAGAGGGAAGGGGCCACCGGGGCCGGGTTCCTGGAGGCCTTCCTCATCGGGTTCGAAGTGGAGTGCAAGATTGCCGAGGCGATCGACCCGCGGCACTACATGGAGGGCTTCCACTCGACGGCGACGATCGGCACGCTCGGCGCCTGCGCCACCGCCGCGAAACTCGCCGGGCTGCGGGCGGACGAACTCGGGATGGCGCTCGGGATCGCCGCCAGCCTCTCGTCGGGCATCCGGCTCGGGTTCGGCACCATGACGAAGCCGCTCCACGCGGGCCGGGCGGCGGAAAACGGCATCCTGGCGGTCGACCTCGCCGCCCGCGGCTTCACGGCCGGGCACGACGCGCTGGAGGCGCCGTGGGGCTTCTTCCGCGTCTTCGGCGGCGGCTTCGAGCCCGAGCGGCTGGTCGGCGCGCTGGGCTCCCCCTACACGCTGCTCGACCCCGGTGTCTCCGTGAAGCCGTTCCCCTCGGGGAGCCTCGGCCACCCCAGCATGGCGGCCATGCTCGAACTCGTCACCGAGCACGACCTCGCGCCGGACGACGTCGCGCACATCACCTTCCGCGCCGGGCACAATATCCTGAACCCCCTCCGCTATCCCGTGCCCCGCAACGAACTCGAGGCCAAGTTCTGCATCCCCTTCGTCCTCTCGAGCATCGTCCTGCGGCGGCGGGCCGGGATCCGCGAATTCCACGACGACTTCGTCCTCTCCGGCGAGGCGGCGGACATGATGCGCCGCGTGACCGTCCAATTCGACGAGGAGATCGACGCCCGCGGGTACGACCGCATGCGGAGCGCGATCGACGTGCGGCTCCGCGACGGGACCGAGCTTCACACCGAGGCCGACACGTATCCCGGCGGGCCGGAGCGGCCGCTCACCCGGGACGAACTGCATGACAAGTTCCGCGACTGCGCCAGCCTCGTGATGGACGACGCGCGGATCGACGGCGCGCTGGCCCGGCTCGAGCGCGTGGACGACCTCGCGCACATCGACGACCTCGTGAGCGCACTGTCGACGGCACCGGCCGGCGCCCAGGTCGGAGTCCCCGCGTGAGTCCCGACGTGAGGCGCGCCGCCGCTGCCTGTCTCCTGCCGGGAGCGCTGTGGCTCGCGGCCTGCGGCGACGCGACGCGCTCCGACGAGGCGACCCGGGCTGCCCTGGACGCAGCGGACGCCGCGGGCCGCGGACCGTACGACGCCCTCCAGGTGGAGACCGATCTCATGGTGGAGATGCGCGACGGCATCCGCCTCGCGACCGACGTCTACCGCCCCTCCCGCGAGTACGAGCCGGTCGAGGGGCCGTTTCCCGTCCTCCTCCACCGGACCCCGTACGACAAGACCTCCCGCGGGCTCGTGGACCAGGCGCGCTGGTTCGCGACGCACGGCTACGTCGTCGTGCTGCAGGACACCCGCGGGCTCTACGCCTCCGAGGGCACCTTCCAGAAGTACCACGAGTTCGACGCGCCCGACGGTTACGACACCATCGAGTGGATCACGGGGCTGGACTACGCGGAGCCTTCGGTCGGCATGTGGGGCACCTCCTACGGCGCGCACACGCAGGCGGACGCCGCCAAGCTCGACCCGCCCGGGCTCAGGACGCTCGTGCTCACGATGGGAGGACTCTCGGACGCCTGGACGCACAAGGTCCGAAACCACGGCGCCCTCGAACTCGGCCAGCAACTCGGCTGGGCCCACCTCCAGCTCGCGGCGGTCGCCGACGACCCCGAGATCCGCCTCCGCCTCGCCGAGGAACCGCCGTCGGACTGGTTCCCGGACACGCCCTTCCAAAAGGGGGAGAACCCGCTCGCCGCCGCGCCGAATTTCGAGGACTATTACCTCACGATGCAGAACCACGGCGACTATGACGACTATTTCCGCGGCATCGGCCGCAACTGGGTCGAGTACTACGACGAGACCTCGGACATTCCGATGCTCCACGTCGGCGGCTGGTACGACTCATACGCCCCGGGCACGATCCAGAGCTTCGTCGAACTCTCACGGCGGAAGTCGTCGCCCATGACGCTCCTCATGGGCCCGTGGACGCACGGCGGCAACAGCCGCTCACACGCCGGGGACATCGAGTTCGGGGCCGAAGCCGCGGTCGAGGATTTCTCGCGCGAGTTTCACCTGCGCTGGTTCGACCGGCACCTCCGGGGGCAGAGCGGGAACGACCTGTTCGAGAGCGACGTCAGGCTGGCGGGCGAGGCCGCCGGCCCGGTCACGATCTTCGTCATGGGGGGCGGCGACGGCCGCCGGGACGAGAACGGACGCCTCTTCCACGGCGGCGAGTGGCGCACCGCGCAGAGCTGGCCGCTCGAGGGCACCGAAGCGACCCCCTTCCACCTCCGCGCGGGCGGCGGGCTCACGCGCGAGCCGCCGGGCCGCGACGAGGGATCGACCGCCTACACGTACGATCCCGCGCACCCGGTCCCCACGATCGGCGGGGCCTTCTCCGGCGCGCTGAAGCGAGGCGGCTACGACCAGCGCGAGCGCACCTTCCGCTCGCTGGAGGGCGGCTCCGAGAACGGCTTCTTCGCCTCCGAGGTCGACGGCCGCCGCACCGCCGACCGGCCCGACGTGCTCGTATTCGAGACCGGGCCCCTGGCGGAGGACTTGGAGGTCATCGGCCCGGTCACGGTCACGCTGTGGATCTCATCCAGCGCCCCGGACACCGACTTCACCGCCAAGCTCGTCGACGTCTATCCCCCGAACGACGACGTTCCGGACGGGTTCGACCTCAATATCACGGACGGCATTCTCCGCACCCGCTACCGGGATTCCCGCGAGCACGAGACGCTGATGACGCCCGGCGAGGTCTACGAGCTGGAGATCCGGCTCTTCCCGACGGCCAACCTGTTCCGGGCCGGCCACCGCATCCGCCTCGAGATCTCGAGTTCCAACTATCCCCGCTTCGACGTGAACCCCAACACGGGCGAACCGCTCGGGCGCCACACGCGCATGGTCCCGGCCGAGAACACGATTCATCACGCCGCCGACCGCCCGTCGGCGATCCACCTCCCGCTCCAAAGGAGATAGACCGTGCAAGACGTCAACTGGCTCGCCATCCTGGTCGCCGGAGTCGTTCCGATGATCGTCGGCTTCCTGTGGTACGGCCCGATCTTCGGCAAGCAGTGGCTCTCGCTCATGGAGACCACCGCGGAGGAGATCCAGAAGGACTTCAACCCGATGAAGACGCACGGGGTGAGCTTCGTCCTTTCCCTCGTCACCGCCTACATCCTGGCGCAGCTCATCGCCGTGATGGGCGGTTCCGGCGCCATGATCGGGGTCCACGTCGGGCTGCTGGTCACGGTCGGCTTCGTCCTCAACGTCGGACACCAGGGCGTGGCCTACGAGAACCGCAAGCCCGGGATCTTCGTCCTGAGCCTCGGCTACAACGCCGTTGCCCTCATCGGACAGGCCGTCGTGCTCGCCGTCTGGCCCTGACCCGGGACGGACCTACGTCGGATCGTCCCCGGACGATCTGGACGACTTCCGGGGTTTGAGGACGAAGCGGTAGATGAGGTAGCCGGCGGCGCCGAGCACGAGGACGGTCGGAATCCAGCCCAGGAAACTGAAGATCGTGCCCGCGACGACGGCGGCCGCGATCCCCTCGATGCGGCCGACGATCCGGTGTCGCCGGCGGGCCTTGTCCATCTCCTGCCGGGAGTAAAGTTCGGGCAGGAGATCCGGATCGACTTCCTTCATCAGGCGTCCCTCATCAGGCATCCCTCCGGTCCGGGGCTGGAAGACCCTACGATGGCGGGCCGCGGGGCGTTTCCGCCACCGTCCCCCCGGGCCCTCTCCCGGGTGCGGAGGATTCGGTAGGTTCAGGCCGTCGACATTCCAAGGGAGATTCGAAATGCGCGTTTCGACACCACGCCCCCCGGGCCGCCGGGTGCAGACCGCCGGTCTCCTCTCCGCCGGTCTCCTCCTCGTGCTGGCCGCGGCGCTCGGACCGTCACAGGCGAAGGCACAATCGGCCATGCCGCCGGAAGGCGGGTTCGCGGACGCCCAGCGGACGGATGGGGCGATGCCGGTCATCCTCCCTCTGCGGGAGCGGGCCGCGGTCATCGACCGCTGGCTGGAGGGCCGGCTCGAGACGGTCGCGCCCGAGATCATGCGGCGCGAGGGGGTCGACCTCTGGATCGTCGCTGCCCGCGAATACAACGAGGATCCGGTCATCGAGACCATGCTGCCCTCCACGTACATGGCGGCCCGCCGGCGCACCGTCCTCATCCTCCACGACCGGGGGCCGGGGCAGCCGCTGGAACGGCTCGCGGTGGCCCGCTACGACATCGGCCCCTTCCCGCGCGCGTGGGATCCTGAGAGCGAGCCGGACCAGTGGGGGCGCGTGGCGGAGGTCATCGCCGAGCGCGACCCGCAACGCATCGCGGTGAACCGCTCCTCGACCTTCGCGCTCGCGGACGGGCTCACCGGAACGGAGTACGACGCGCTGATGGCCGCGCTCCCGGCGAAGTACCGCGAGCGGCTGGCCGAGACGGATGGGCTCGCCATCGGCTGGCTGGAAGCGCGGACGCCCGAGGAGATGGAGGTCTATCCCCAGATCGTGCGGATCGCGCACCGGATCATCGCCGAAGGCTTCAGCGCGAAGGTGATTCAGCCCGGCGTCACCACCACCGAGGATGTCGTGTGGTGGTACCGTGAACGGATCCTCGAACTCAAGCTCGCGACCTGGTTCCAGCCCAGCGTCTCCGTGCAGCGCCATGAGAAGGCGGGCGGCGCGAGGGAAGGGGAGGGGGATTTCTCCGCGCCTCCGGACGAGAACGTGATCCGCCCGGGCGACCTGTTGCACGTGGACCTGGGGATCAAGTACCTGCGCCTGAACACCGACACGCAACAGCATGCCTACGTGCTGAGGCCGGGAGAGGACGCGGCCCCCGCGGGTCTCGTGCGCGCGCTCGCCGTGGGGAATCGCCTCCAGGACATCCTCACGGAGAACTTCGCGGTGGGGCGTTCGGGGAACGAGATCCTCGCGGGCGCGCTCGAGCAGGCGAAGGCGGAGGGGATCGACGCGACGATCTACACGCACCCGATCGGCTTCCACGGACATGGCGCCGGGCCAACGATCGGTCTCTGGGACAACCAGGGCGGCGTACCGGGGCGCGGCGACTATCCGCTCTTCCCGAACACGGCGCACGCGATCGAACTCAACGCCGCCGTCCCGGTCCCGGAATGGGGCGGACAGACGGTGCGCATCATGCTCGAGGAGGACGCCTTCTTCGACGGCGAGCGCACATGGTACATCGACGGCCGCCAGGTCGATTTCTGGCTCATCCCGCGATGATCCGGACGTCTGCCGCGGCGGCGGTGCTCGCGCTCGGGGCGCTGGTTCCGGCGACCGGCGGCGAACTCGCCGCGCAGATGCCGGACGCGTGGGTCATCGTCGGACAGGACGCCGAGGACTATCGCCTCAGGCTCGACGCCGAAGTCGCCCGTTCCGGGTCTTCCAGCATGCGGCTCGAGGCGCGGGGCAACCGGCGCCGCAGCCAGTGGGCCGCGAGCGTGCAGCTCGTCGATGCCACCGCCTACCGCGGGAAGCGGATGCGCCTCCGCGGATACCTGCGGGCCGACGACGTCGATTCCGGCGGTCTCTGGGTGCGGGTGGACGGCATCCTCGAAGGGAAGTACGCCATGCTCGCGCTGGACAACAGCGAGGACCGGCGCGTCGAGGGCACGCAGGACTGGGAGACGCGCGACATCGTGGTGGACATCCCGCCGGAAGGGGTTACGATCCTCATCGGGGCGATGCTGACGGGCGATGGAGAACTGTGGGTGGACGACCTCTCCTTCGAGGCGGTCGCCGAAGATGTGCCGCTTACGACGGAGCCGGAGGTCGTGATCACGGACCAGCCGTACGCCCGCCCGCCCGGCGTCTTCCCCGCGCCCACGAACCTGGATTTTGAACGGGAAATGAAGGACGGGAGATGAAGAACGCGATGGAGAATCCGGAGTCGGACCGATGAGGCGTGCGGTGCTCGGGGCGGTGGCCCTTGCGGCTGTTGCGGCCGGTTGCGGCGGGGGTGAGCGCGATGGAGCGGCGGCGGACGCGGCGCGGACCCCGGAGCCGGCCGATGGTGCGCTCGCTTCGTACCGCCCGATCCCGCCGCTCGAAGTAACGCATTTGGACGGGCGGCCGGCGGACCTCGGCGAGTTCCGCGGCCGGGTCGTCGTCCTGAACCTGTGGGCGACCTGGTGCATCCCGTGCCGCGACGAGATGCCCGAGTTGCAGCAGATGCACGCGAAGTACGCGGCGGATCCCCTCGAGGTGGTCGGGATTTCCATCGACGAAGGCGACGTGGCGCTCGTCGAGGGATTCCTGGAGGAGTTCGACATCACCTATCCCAACTTCCTCGGCGATGGCCCCGGACTCACGGACGCGCTCGACCTCTACCCTGGCGTGCCGCACACGCTGCTGGTGGACGCGGAGGGCCTGATTCGGGCGTACTGGGGCGGCCGCTTCCATCCCTTCGAACCGGAAACGGCGGCGCTCGTCGAGAGGGTCCTCTCCGAGACCCAGTAGCCCGCGGTGGCGACGACGCCCGCGCGTGAGACCGGCGAATAACCCGGATGATGATGACCCGGATGATAGCGCGTTGACGAGCCCCGCCATCCTTGAGATCCGCTCGCTCAGTCACGGGGACTGGGACGCGGTGCGAACGATCTACGAGGAGGGGATCGCGACGGGCGACGCCACCTTCGAAACGGAAGCGCCCGGCTGGGAGTCGTGGGATGCGAACCACCTCGACGGCTGTCGGCTCGTGGCCGAGCGGGCGGGACGCGTCGTCGGGTGGGCGGCCCTGGCTCCGGTCTCCGGACGCTGCGTGTACGGCGGCGTGGCGGAGGTGAGCGTCTACGTCTGCGGGGACGCGCGCGGGGGCGGAATCGGCCTCCGGCTCCTGACCGCGCTCGTCGAATCCTCCGAGCGGGCCGGGCTCTGGACGCTGCAGGCGGGGATCTTCCCGGAGAACGTCGCTAGTCTCCGCATCCACGAGCGGGCCGGCTTCCGCCGCGTGGGGCGACGCGAGCGGCTGGGGAGGCTGGAAGGGCGGTGGCGCGACGTGCTCCTGCTCGAACGGCGCAGCCCTCTGGTAGGGACCGAAACCGGCTGAGGTCGGTGCGCCCCTTGACGTTTGGCCTCCGGCAGGCGATCATTGCGCGCGTTCGGACGGCCCCGCGACGCCGGGTACGGCGAACTGAGAAGGCAGGATCGCAGGATCGGGGGGGCCTCTCAACAACGGGTCGCCCCTTTTTCTTTTGTTTTCTGCGTGGCGAGTGCCACGACCCTGGCGCGGGGGAGACCGCGTCGAACAGGTCAGCGGTCGGCAGCTACGGGTTTCCCGAACTCCGACATGACTAACGAAGGAGTAGGAAATGCGTACGAGAGGTACCGTGAAGTGGTTCAACGACCAGAAGGGCTTCGGGTTCATTACCCCGGAAGAGGGCGGTAAGGACTGCTTCGTACACCACACGGCGATTCAGGCGGATGGTTTTCGCACTCTGAAGGAGGGCGAGGCCGTCGAGTTCGACGTTACGGACGGGACGAAGGGCCCGGCTGCGGAGAACGTGACCCGCGTCGCGTGATTTGCCGACCGCCACCAGGCGAACGGTGAGTTCAGAAAGGGCCGCCCGGCGACGGGCGGCCCTTTTTTTGTCAGCTTATTCGAAGGCGGCTCAGCGTGATCGGTGCGTTGATGCCTCCGATGATTACGGTGACCGGCCCGCGTTGCGATTCGAGTACTCCCTGAGCCTCGGTGCAGACGATCTGACCTCTGATCCAGATCCCGTTCTCTCCTGCAGTTCCTTCAATCGTGCAATCCGAAACGATATCGACGCCGGTAGCCTCCGGGAGTCGGGCCGACCAGCGGAGGAGCACATCGGGATGGCGGTGATCGCCACTCTCTATCGGACCCGAAATGGCAAATCCGACGTTAACCGGCATGCTGTAACTGCCGGTCACGACGCCGGCGTCCCGCTCCCGCAGCTCGAGTGTCAGCCGTCCCGACGGAAGTACCGCGTTCCACGTACCCGTAATCGATGGCTGGTTCGGATCCACCTGAGTGACGCCATCGCTGTTGTCGCCGCAGGCGGCCAGGCCGAGAAGCATGATGCCGATACACCAGTGTCGACGGCCGATCTCGTACACGGCGTTTCTCCTTTCGCGCATTCGGGCGGCGTCAGCGGTCTCAGGGACCGGATTCCGGTCGATGGACCTGCTGCAGCGTGATCGGTGTTGCGGTCCCCGAGTCCTGACCCGTTAGAGTTCCGCTCATCGTTCGGCCGCTTATCCGACCCTCGAACCGTCGAGGTTCAGCTCGCTGGCCTTCCGGCCACTCATACGGTCGTTCCAGCGTGAACGAGATATCCGGGTGATCGAACAAGCCGAGAATGACGGTGCCCAACGATTCGAACTCCCCGTTCACCATGACCATCCAATCCCCTGCCAGTCGCTGGGTTCGCGCTTCAAATGCCTCATGCTCCAGACGCACGAAGAAACCCGAGGTGGGGTCTTCGCCCACGCTGAGCCATAGCCCGGCGGCGCTGGGCGGTGGTATCTCCGGTTCTACGGGCGTCTCCGATCCGCAACCCGCCAGCAACGCACCAACCACGACGACGTGCCAGAGTTTCATCGGTTCTTCTCCCCTCGTGCCCGGTTCAGGAACCCCCGACGGCCGGGGTCGACGTGGTGCCGACACACGCGAAACTCCAATCAAAGACTGGGCGTGCAAGCTTCGGGTCACATCCGGCGATCGGGTGACGCTGTTCCGACACCGCCGTTTCCGGCTATGATCCGCAACGTTGCCTCGCCGACGGCAACCCATCGAGGTCCGATCCACGGAGAGTGTCAGATGACCGCCCCGCTCCGCAGTGCCCGAATCTCCCTTTCGTTTCTTGCCGCCGCAGCCCTTCTGTGCGTCGCCGTGCCGGCGGTTGCCCAGGCGGGGGCCGAGTCCGGCCCGCTTCGCATGGAGGACATCTTCGAGGTCGAGATCGCGGGCGACCCGCAGATCTCGCCGGACGGCCGCCGGATCGTCTACGTCCGCCAGCGCGCGGACATCATGACGGACAGCCGCTTCTCGAGCCTCTGGATCGTGGGCTCCGACGGCTCGGGCCACCGGCCGCTCACGACGGGGGACTTCAACGACAGTTCGCCGCGCTGGTCGCCGGACGGCACGCGACTCGCCTTCATCTCGAACCGGAGCGGGGACGCGCAGATCCACGTCCGCTGGATGGATTCGGGTGAGACTTCGGTCGTCACGAGCGTGACGGAGCCGCCGCGGTCCTTCGAATGGTCGCCCGATGGGACGCAGATCGCGTTCGGGAAGCTGGTGCCGCAGCCGGCGCCGATGATCGGGGGCATGCCGACGCCGCCGGAAGGCGCGGAGTGGGCCGAGCCGGCGCAGGTCGTCGAGCGGCTGGTGTATCGCTTCGACCAGTTGGGCGATCTTCCGCACGGGTTCGTGCACGTCTTCGTCGTGCCGGCGGAGGGGGGGACCGCCCGGCAGATCACCAGCGGAGACAACCACTGGGCTGGCAACGGGATCGGGGGTACGCACTTCTCCTGGACTCCGGACGGCACGGGCCTCGTCATGTCACGCGACCCCAGGGGCGGGGACACGGAGAGCGTCTTCGTAGCGGACACGGAGGTGTTCGAGGTCTCCGTCGCCGACGGCACGACCACGCAGCTCACGGATCGCCGGGGCCCGGATGACGGGCCGATCGTCTCACCGGATGGCCGCCACATCGCCTACTTCGGGATGGACGACCGCTTCCAGGGCTACCAGCTCACGCGGCTCTACGTGATGAACCGGGATGGGAGCGATCCGCGTTCGCTTTCCGGCGGACTCGACCGCGAGGTCTACGGGGCCACTTGGGCGCCCGATGGGTCGGGGCTGTACGCGCTCTACGACGACGAGGGGATGACGAAGCTCGCCCTCTTCCGCCTCGACGACGACGGGAGCGGCCACCGGGTGCTGACCGACAACGTCGGCGGGGTCGCCCGCGCCTATGCCGGAGCGACGTACTCCGTGGCCGACGACGGCAGCTTCGCGATGAACTACACGACGCCCGCCGTGATCTCCGAAGTCGCAACAGGTCGCCCCGGAAGCGATGTCCGCGTGCTCACGGGGATCAACGACGACCTGATGGCCAAGCGGGAGATCGGGGAGGTCGAGGAGATCTGGTACGAGTCCTCGCACGACGGACGCCCCATCCACGGCTGGATCATCAAGCCGCCCGGCTTCGACCCTTCGCGCGAATACCCTCTCATCCTCGAGATCCACGGCGGCCCGTTCTCGAACTACGGCGCGCGCTTCGACCTCGAGAAGCAGCTCATGGCGGCGCAGGGCTACGTCGTGCTGTACACGAACCCGCGCGGCAGCACGAGCTACGGCGAGGAGTTCGGGAACCTGATCCACCACGCCTACCCTGGGGACGATTTCTACGACCTCATGTCGGGCGTCGACGCGGTCATCGACCAGGGGTATGTAGATGAGGAACAGCTCTACGTCGTGGGTGGGAGCGGAGGCGGCGTCCTCACGGCCTGGCTCGTGGGCCGGACGGACCGGTTCCGCGCTGCGGTGTCGTGGTATCCCGTCATCAACTGGTACAGCTTCGTGCTCACGGCCGACATGGCCGCCTACGGGGTCAACTACTGGTTCCCGGGCCTCCCCTGGGACCACGTGGAGCACTACGAGTCGCGCTCGCTCCTGAGCGTGGTCGAGAACGTGACGACGCCGACGCGGATCGTGACGGGCGAGGAGGACTGGCGCACGCCGATGTCCGAATCCGAGCAGTACTTCAAGGCGCTCAAACTGCTCGGAGTGGAGACATCGCTCGTGCGCTTCCCCGGCGAGCCGCACGGCATCCGCCGCCGCCCGAGCCACCACATCGGCAAGATGCTGTCGACTCTGGAGTGGTTCCGCCGCTACGCCGCGACAACGTCCTGATCAGACGCGGGCGGCGCATCGGCCGCCGGAGGTTTCTGGAACTCTCCCTCCTCGGCTCGGGCTTGTCGCTGCTGCCCGCGCCGCGTGGCGGGTCGGCCCGGACCCTGGCGGCCCGCCGCGTCATTGTGGTCGGCGCCGGTATTTCCGGGCTTGCGGCCGCCCGTGCCCTGGCCGATGCGGGTATCGATGTCATCGTCCTCGAAGCGAAGGACCGGCTGGGCGGCCGGATTCACACGGACTTCAGCCTGGGGGCCCCGTTCGAATACGGGGCGGGCTGGGTGCACGGCCCGAGCGACGACAACCCGATCATGGGCCTGGTCGAGGCGGTGAACGGACGGACGTTCGTTACGGACGACGAGAGTCTGGCGGTATTTGACGATTCCGGTATGCGCCTTCCCGAAGCTCGAGTCGATGCCATCGACCGGGGGTGGGAAGACGCGCTCGAACGAGCCAGAGATGCCGCGCGCCTCGGGGATGGCATGAGTCTGCACGACGCGATCCGGCTGGCGGCGCCCGAGACGCTCGAAGATCCGGGGCTCGTATGGGCGTTGTCGGCCTATACCGAATTCTCGAAGGGAGGGGCGATCGAAGACCTCTCCGCCACCCTGCACGACGCGGATGAGGCGTTTCCCGGAGCAGACGTCGTCCTCACGACGGGGTACAGCGTCATCCTTGAGCCATTGGCCGGAGATCTGGACCTTCGGCTCGCTGCGGAGGTGGAGTCCATCACATATGGCGCGCAGGGTGTGACGGCGGTCGCGGGCGAGCGCGAATGGACCGGCGACTACATCGTGTGTTCGGCCCCACTGGGTGCGTTGAAGGCGGGACGGATCCGCTTCGAGCCTCCGCTACCTTCCGAATACCTGGAGGCCATCGAGTCACTCGGCTTTGGGAGTGTCACCAAGATTGCCCTGAAGTTCGATGCGCCGTTCTGGGATACGGATACCCAGTATTTCGGTGTGGTGACGAGGGAAAAGGGCCGGTGGTGCTATTGGGTGAACTATCGGACGTTCAGCACCGAGAACATCCTTCTCGGGTTGTCGCTGGGCGACTATGCCCTGGTGGCCGACCGAATGTCGGACGCCGAGATGCGCGAAGACGCCCTACAGGTGCTGCGCACCGTCTGGGGCGCCGAGGTCGGCACACCCGCAGAGGTGCGGACCACCCATTGGTCGACGGACCCCACTACCCTCGGAGCCTATACCTATCCGCGCCCCGGGACCGACAGGGCCGATTTCGATCTGCTCTCCGAGCCCGTCGATGATCGCCTCTTTCTGGTCGGTGAACACACGCTGTTTGATTTCGCGGGCACCACGCACGGGGCGCTCATGAGTGGTCGACGGGCGGCCCGCCGCATCATGTCCCGGTAGCAGCGGCTCGTAGCCGCTGGACACCGAGGTCCGACCATCGTACTCTGATATTGTTGAATATCGCATCTCTGGAGTAAGATATGCAACAATTTATACCGAGGCCGCGCCTCCACAGCGCGATCCGTCGAGGGCTGTCCGAGGCGCCGGTGGTCGCTCTGCTGGGCGCGCGTCAAATCGGCAAAACGACGCTGGCCGAGCAGATCGTATCCGCCTGGGACGGGCCGTCCATCATCTTCGATCTGGAGGCGCGAGGCGAGAGGGCGGCCCTGTCCGCGACGCCGGAGAGAGTACTCCGCAGTACCGATGGGCTCGTCGTCATCGACGAAATCCAGCGCATGCCGGAGCTCTTCGAGGTTCTGCGCCCCATCTGCGACGCCCGCGATCGCAATGCCGTGTTCCTCGTCCTCGGCAGCGCTTCGCTCGACTTGATCGAGGCCGTGTCCGAGACCCTGGCCGGCCGCGTCCTGTTCGTGGATGTGGGCGGCCTCTCCATCGCCGAAGCGGGCCCCGAAAACCAGGACCGGTTGTGGCTGCGGGGCGGGTTTCCGCGAGCTTACCTCGCCGCATCAAGCGGAGCCTGGTCCCGGTGGATGGAATCGTTCACGCGCACGTTCCTGGAACGGGACATTCCGGGGCTACGTTCGAGAGTCGCCCCCGCAGCCGTGGGCCGGTTCTGGAGGATGCTGGCACACTACCACGGACAGACGTGGAACGCGGCCGAACTGGGGCGCTCGATGGACGTGAGCGTGACCGCCGTACGGAACTACCGCGATCTGCTGTCCGGTTCGTTCATGATACGCCAACTCCCGCCGTGGTTCGAGAATCTGGGCAAGCGGCTCGTTAAATCGCCGAAGGTCTTCATTCGCGACAGCGGCATCCTGCATTCCCTGCTCGGGATCGAGGAAATGACGGAGTTGGCCGTGAATCCCCGGTACGGCGCCAGTTGGGAGGGGTTCGCTCTTGAGCAGACGCTCCTCGAGCACGGAGAGCGCGAGGCCTATTTCTACGGAACCCAGCGGGGGGCGGAACTGGACCTCCTGCTCCTGCGGCGCGGCCGGCGCTGGGGCTTCGAGTTCAAGTGCACGGAGGCGCCCCGGACCACGAAGTCGATGCACGTCGTGATCCGGGATCTGAACCTCGAGCGTCTATGGGTCGTCTATCCGGGGGATGTCGAGTACCCGTTGACCGGCACCATTACCGCCCTGCCGCTGAAGCGAATCGGCGAGATCTCGCTCGGTTAGCGGGCGACCTGGAAGGGGACGGTTGCGACCTGGTCGTCCCACCAGATCGTGAACACGCCGCCCTCCTGCGTCATGTCCATGAACGAGATCGTGAGCTGGTCGGCGGACATCATGATCGTGTCCACATCCATGGTCGTGCGCAGCACGTCGCGGTCGGGCGTGTAGCTGTAAGCCCCCCACAGCGCGTCGGGGTTCTCCTCGCGGAAGCTCTCCTTCGCGCCCCAGTTCGAGAAGATCAGCGTCCACTCGGCCTCGGTGAGTTCCGCGAACACGCTGTACTCGCCGGCCGGCAGCCGCTCGCCGCCGAACATGAGGTCCGTCTCGGTCATGAAGCGGGTGGACTGGTCCGCGCCGACGCGCCACACCGGCGCCCCGCGCAGGAACTGCTGGCCGTACTCGGCGCCCGAGCCGAACAGGTCGCGGCCGCGCAGGATGGGGCGGCCGTACGTCACGACGACCCAGGAGCCGCCCTCGTAGCCGCCGTCCGCGTTGAACGAGCCGCCGACCTGGGTGGCGGCCTCTCCGCCCGGGCTCATGCGCCGGTCCTGGGCCTCCGCGGCCGTGGCGAAGGCAAGGGCGAAGCCGAGGGCGATCGCCAGGCAGGGGATGGCGCGGAACATCTTCTTCATTCGTACCTCCAAGCAGGTTCAAGCGCGGCATCGCCGGCCGGCGATGCGCGAACAATTCCAGACACGCCCGTCAGGCGCGACGGGCATCCTACGGTGGCGCACGCGAACCCGAAAGCCGGGCGCGTCGCCGCGGCACGCGGGCTCCGATACAATATCGACCCATGAGGAGAACACGGCCCGCGAGAGGAACGTGCCGGTGTATCGTTGCGGCCGTCGGTCTGGCGGCGGCGGTGGCGGGCGGCCTCGTCGCGGCGGCGTGCTCGGGCCCGTCGCGGGAGGCGGGGGAGACCGGAGGAGCGGTCGACGCCGAGGCGGTGAGAGCGGAGATCGAGCGCGTCACCCGGCGCTGGGAAGCCGCGCTGATCGCGGGGGCGCCGGGCGACGCCGTCGCTGACGTCTTCACGCCGGAAGCGGTGCGGCTGCCGTCCGGCGAGCCGGCGGTCCGGGGGCACGATGCCATCGTGCGCGCCCTGGCCGGTTCGGTGCCACTGCGCGAGGCGCGGTTCACGATCGAGGATATCGAGGTGGACGGGGACCTGGCGTTCGCGAACGGGACGTACCGGGTGCGCGGCCCCGACGACGTCGAACTCGGCGGCAAGTTTCTCGAAGTGTGGAAGCGGCTCGAAACCGGCTGGCGCATCCACCGCGTGATGTGGGACTGAAAGGAGAGACATGAAGAACTTCGGGGATGGGAGAAGGGCGGCGTCCACGGACGCCGTGCACGCGGGCGAGCAGGAGCCGAGGCCAGAGGGGGCCGTCGTCACGCCGATCTACCAGACGGCGAACTACGAACTCCGGGGCGAGGACTACCACGACATCGGGTATATCCGGCTCAGCACGACGCCGAACCATCGCGTACTCGGGGAACGCATCGCGGCGCTCGAGGCGACGGAAGCGGCCCTCGTGCTCGGCAGCGGGATGGCGGCGATCTCGGGGTCGCTGCTCACGCTGCTGTCCGCCGGCGATCACGTGCTCGTGCAGGATACGCTGTACGGCGGCACGGCCGCGTTCCTGCAGCAGGACCTGCCGCGGTTCCGCATCGGGCACACGGTGATCGATCCCCAGGACCCGTCGGGCTGGGCGGCCGCGCTGACGCCGACGACGCGCGCCATGTACGTCGAGACGCTCACGAACCCGCTCGTACAGGTCGCGGATCTGGAGGCGGTCGTGGCGTTCGCGCGCGAGCACGGGCTCGTGACGCTGATCGACAACACGTTCGCGAGCCCCATCAACTTCAGGCCGGCGGAGATCGGCTTCGACCTCGTGCTGGAGAGCTGCACGAAGTACATGAACGGCCACAGCGACATCGTGGCCGGGAGCGTGGCCGGGCCGGCGGACCTCGTGCGGCGCGTGAAGGTGATGCAGGACCATCTCGGCGGCTCCCTCGACCCGCACGCCGCGTTCCTGCTCGAGCGGGGGCTGAAGACGCTGAGCGTGCGCGTGCGCGAGCAGAACGCGTCGGCGGGTCGGCTGGCCGCGCGGCTCGAAGCGCACCCCGCCGTGTCCGTCGTGCACTACCCGGGGCTGGCGAGCCACGCCCAGCATGAGCGGGCCGCGCGCCTGTTCGACGGCTTCGGCGGGATGATGTCGTTCGAACTGGAAGGCGGCGTCGACGCGGCCGAGGCTTTCATCTCCGCGCTGGAGATCCCGATGGTCGCGGCGAGTCTCGGGGGTCCGGAGTCGCTGGTGGTGCGCCCCGCCGCCGCCGTCCACGCGGGCATGTCCGCCGAGGAGCGGGCGAAGGCGGGCATCCGGGACGCCCTCATCCGCTTCTCCACCGGGCTGGAGGCGACGGAGGATCTCGCGGCCGACCTCGATCGGGCGCTGGCGAGCCTGCCGCGGGCGGTCGCGGGCCTCACCGCGTGAAACCTCCCGGCCTGCCGGAGATCGAGGCGGCGCGGGACCGCGTCTACGCGGCGGCCCTCCGCTCGCCGCTCATCCGCCTCGGCGTCGACGAGGGGCCCGAGATCTGGCTCAAGCTCGAAAACCTGCAGCCGATCGGCTCGTTCAAGATCCGGGGGGCGGCGAACGCGATCGGCCTGATTCCGCCCGCGGAGTTGGCGGCGGGGGTGTGGACGGCGAGCGCGGGGAACATGGCGCAGGGCGTCGCCTGGAACGCGCGGCGTCTCGGCGTCCCGTGCTCGGTCGTCGTCCCGGAGACGGCGCCGCGGCTCAAGCTGGACGCGATCGCCCGGCTCGGCGGGACGGCCGTGAAGACCTCCGTCGCCTCCTGGTTCGAGGTCTTCCGCACCCAGCGCTTCGAAGGGATGGATGGGCGGTTCGTCCACGCCTTTATGGACCGCGACGTGATGGCGGGGAACGGCACGATCGCGCTCGAACTGGTCGAGGACCTCCCCGACATCGACGCTGTAATCGTCCCCTTCGGGGGAGGCGGGCTCGCGTGCGGGATCGCGGCCGGCATGAGGGCAGTCGCGCCGGACGTTCCCGTCTTCGCATCCGAGGTCGCGGGTCAGGCCCCGCTCGCCGAGTCGTTGCGCGCGGGGCGGGCCGTCTCGATCTCCTACACGCCCTCGTTCGTCGACGGCATCGGGGGCCCGCACGTGGAACCCGCAATGTGGGAACTGGCGCGGGATCTCCTCGCGGGCTCCGTCGAGATCACGCTCGAAGACACCGCGGCCGCGATCCGGCTGCTCGCGGCCCGCAACCGCGTGGTCGCCGAGGGTGCGGGGGCCTCCTCCGTCGCGGCCGCCCTGTCGGGCGGGGTGAAGGGGGACAGAATTGTCTGTATCGTATCCGGAGGGAATCTGGATCCGTCCACCCTGGCCACCATTCTTGCGGGCGACGTGCCATGAACGACATGACCGAGCCGCCCGCCCCCGACGAACCGCCTGCCCGCGAACCGCCCGCCCGCGACCCCCCGGCGACGCTGACCGCGGCCCAGGTCTCGCAGATTCTGAAGCGGGCGGCCGAGATCGACGCCCGCGGCGATTCGATGACCGTCGAGGAGTTGGAGCGCATCGCCGGCGAGGCCGGGATCGATCCGCGCGCGACGAGGACCGCGATCGCGGAACTGGTCACGGAGCAGATGCTGGTTCCGGCTGCCGCGCCGCCACCGCCGGCGGTCCCCACGACGCGCGCGCGAAACCCCGCCTCCCCCTCTCCCGGACGCATCATCGCGGGCGGGGCCGTCGGCGTAGCCTTCGGATTCCTCTTCGCGGGCGGTCTGGAGGGCGCCATCGCGGCATCCGGCGCCACGGCGATCTATCTCATCCTGCGCGCCGTGCAGGCCATGAAGCGCGGCAGCCAGCTCGACTTTCAGCTCCAGAACTTCACCCTCTGGTTCGTGTCGACACTGATCATCGCCGCCGGACTCGGGCCCGAGGGGTTCGCGTTGGCCCTGCTCTGCTGGATCCTAACCTCGGCCATCGGCGGCCTCCTCATCCGCTTCGGCTCCCGCGAGGACGAGCCCGAGGAGGTTCCACAACTCGAATCCGGAGGCCCCTGATGCTCACCTCGGTTGACGTCCGCTTGCGTTATGCTATCATCATGATAGCGGATGCGGAATCGGAGGAGGTCGAACATGGGGAATCTGACCGTAAGGAACCTGGACGACAGTGTGATCGCGCGGCTTAAGGCGCAGGCGAGACAGAACGAACGCTCGCTTGAGGGCGAGATTCGGCATGTGCTCAAGCGAGAAGTGTCGGGACCTCGCCGCGCGGCTGAATTCTTCGCGCGGGCCGATGAGCTGGCGGCGACGACGATCGGCACGCGGCAGACGGACAGTGCGGCTCTGATCAGGGAGGACCGAGCCCGGTGAGGGTCACCGTGGACGCGAGCGTCGCGGTGAAATGGTTCGTCGAGGAGGACGGCCGCCCCGAAGCCCTCACGTTGACCGGACCACGAATCGAACGGCACGCACCGGACCTCATCTTACCCGAATGCGCCAACGTGATCTGGAAGAAGCATCGCCGCGGAGAGATCGCCTCGGCGCAAGCGTTCGTCGACGAAGTCGCCCGGATGTCGGAAGCCGTCGCGCTTCTCCCCGGCGCGGAACTGGTTCGGGAAGCGGCGAAGATCGCTCTGGAGGCCGGTCACCCTGTGTACGACTGCTTCTACATCGCATGCGCAAAGCTGACGGACTCGATTCTCGTCACGTCGGATCGAAGACTGCCGAATATCGTAACGCGGTGGGCCCCTGCCGTGACTGCCGTCACTCTTGAGGACGAGAAAGCGATGGCCCGGATCGAAGCGGCTGGTGTTCGGTTCATCATCAGCTCGGCGAAGGTGGAGGAACTGATCGAAGCGTGGGATCGCTTCATGGCCACATGGGACAGTGTCCTGAAGGACACTTTCTCGTCGGCATCAACAGAGAGACCCCGGATCATCAGCCACGAACACCGAGATCTTGCCAAGAACCTGGTACAGACATCCCCGACGTACCGGCGATTGATTGAAATGGTTCAGAATCTGGATCAGGAAGAACGCGTGGATCTGATCGTGCTCGCGTCGGCCGGAAGGGGCGAGCGGACGACACGACGACATCTCCTTGATCGGGCGCTCCACATGGTCGACGAATTGGACATCATCGATATCGTGCATCTGGGTGTCGACTGGCGCGAAGGTCGCGCGCGCCTGGCCGGGTAGGAACCATGCGAGGCCGCCAACACGCCGCAGGAATCCCGGTATGGCTGGTCGTTTGGACGGCCGCTTGCGGTGCCCCCGTCGACGAGCGCGGGGGAGAGGGCCGGTCCGCGCGTGCTTCGGCGCAACTGGCGGCGCTGCTGGACTCGGCTTGGGTCCGGGATCTGGAGACGAATCCCTTCGTCCGCCTGCGCGAGGGGGTGGACGTGGAGCGGCTCCCCGCGCTCGACTACGAGGCGGCGGAGGAGCGGGCGGCGTTCTCCCAGCGGCAGCTCGAGCGCGCCCTCGCCATCGACGCGGCGGCGCTCTCGGCCGATGAGCGCGTCACGCTGGAAACCCTGGTCTGGCAGGCGGAGATGGCCGTCGAGGGGCACCGGTACTTCTGGCTCCGGAGCGTCCTCACCCCGTATTCGAGCGTCCTGCGCAGCTACAGCCAGATCTTCCCGCTCCTCCCGCTCGAGGATGACGAGGATCTCGACCGTTTCGTGGCGCTCGTGGAGCAGGTGCCGTCCCATGTGCGGGACCTCGAGGACTACGTACGGGGGCAGTTCGAGCGCGACTTCATCGTGTCGAGCCAGAACCTGACGCCCGTCGTCCAGCTCGTGCGGGCGACGGCGGGCGAAGCGGAGGACGGTCCGTTCGCGCTCCCCGTGGGTCGCGCCTCCGGGCTGGACCCCGCCCGCGTCGCGGAGGCGAGGGCCCGCATCGGCGACATCGTGCGCGATTCCATCAACCCGGTGCTCGAGGAACTCGCCGCCTTCCTCGAGGGGCCGTACGCGGCGCGCGCGCCGGCCGGGGTCGGCCTCTCGCAGTATCCCGAGGGGCGCGAGTACTACCTCTATCTCACCCGCCTCCACACGACGATGGAGGTCACGCCGGAGGAGGTGCAGGCGGCCGGGCACGAACTCCTCGCCGAGTTTCGGGCGCGCATGGCCGAGATCCGCGACCGCCTCGGCTGGGAGGGGAGCGCGGAGGAATTCCACGAGCACCTGAAGACGGACCCGCGCTATTTCCCGGCGTCCCACGAAGAGGTGCGCGAGCGCCTGCTGGCCGCGTCGACCCGGATGCTCGAGCGCATCGACGCCTACTTCCCCGGCGTCCCCGAAGCCCCGTGGGATGCGAGGCGGCTGGCGCCCGAACTCGAGCCGGCGATGACGTACGGCTACTACTCGGCGCCGACCGCGGCCGAGCCGACCGGCATCTACTACTACAACGGCTCGAACCTGGACCAGCGGAGCTGGCTCGGACTTGCGTCGATCTCGCTCCACGAGCTGATCCCCGGCCACCACTTCCAGATCGCGGGCCAGCGCGAGAGCGGGACGCTGCCGGACTACCGGCGCAACACGTCGTACACGGCCTACACGGAGGGATGGGGGTCCTACGCCTCCTACCTCGGCTTCGAGGCCGGCGTGTACGAGGACCTGTACAGCGAGTACGGCTTCTACATCCTGGAGAGCTTTCTCGCGACCCGGCTCGTGGTGGATCCGGGGATGAACCATTTCGGCTGGACGAGGGAGGAGGCGCGGCGGTTCATGCGCGAGAACACGCTCGAATCGGAGACCCAGATCGCGACGGAGTCGCTACGCTATTCCACGGACCTGCCGGGGCAGGCGCTCGCCTACCAGATGGGGAAGCGGAAGCTGCTCGAACTGCGGGCCCGGGCCGAGGACGCGCTCGGCGACGGCTTCGACCTCCGCGGCTTCCATGATGTCGTGCTCCGCACCGGGTCCGTGCCCATGGTCGTGCTCGAAGGGCAGGTCGATGCATGGATCGGCGGGAGGGGGTCCGGGGACGACGGATCATAGCGCTGCGGCGACCGCGTCCCGGCTGGACGGGCTGGATGCTCCTGATCCTCCTCGCGATCGCGGTCCTGCTCGCCGCGTGGGCGTTCTGGTGGGAGCCCGGCCGGCTCGTCGTCAACCGGACCGACCTCGAGGTGCCGGGATGGCCCGAGGGGGAGGAGACCCGCATCGCCCTGATCGCCGACCTGCACGTGGGCTCGCCGCGGAACGGCCGGGACAACTTGCGTCGCGTCGTGCGACGGGTGAACGAGACGCTCCCGGATCTCGTTCTCATCGCCGGCGACCTGACGATCGACAACGTCGTGGGCGGCCGGTTCGTGCCGCCGGAGGAGATCGCCGAGGACCTCGCCGCGCTGGACGCCCGCTACGGCGTGTTCGCGGTGCTCGGCAACCACGACCGCTGGCTGTCCGCCGAGCGCGCGGAAAAGGCGCTCTCCGGCGCGGGCATCACGGTGCTCGACAACGAGGGTCGGCGGGCGCGCGTGCGAGGCCACGACGTCTGGATCGCGGGCGTGGCGGACTTCTGGACGGGCCACCCGTCGATCGAGGATGCCCTCGACGGGGCCCGCCCCGGGGAGCCCGTACTCGTCGTCACGCACAACCCGGACATCTTTCCCGAGGTGCCGGCGCGGGCCTCCCTGACGCTGGCGGGGCACACGCACGGGGGGCAGGTGGTCATCCCGTTCGTGGGTCCCCGGATCACCCCCTCCCGCTTCGGGGACCGGTACGCGGCGGGTCATGTGGTCGAGGACGGACGACACCTCTTCGTGACGAGCGGCGTGGGGACGAGCCGGCTCGGCGTGCGCTTCCTCGTGCCGCCCGAAGTCGTCACGCTCCGGCTCACGCGCTGCGAGTCCTGCGAGTCGCCGCCGGAGTGACTATCATGCCGCCCACGCGGGCTTTGGACCTGAAACCGGAGTGACGCCGAACATGCCGTCTCATTCGAATCTGCGCTTCCGCGAGGAGCGCGTCGCGGGCGCCGCGTGGCGCCTGGCCATCGCAGGCCTGGCTCTGCTTCCTCTCGCCGCCGCCGCCCAGGAAGACAAGCTGCCCCCGCCCGAGGGCTGGCTCGCCCGCACCGACCACGGGGGGGACGGGGTGGAAGCCCTCCAGGAGATGCCGCCCGGCTGGCACGTCACCACGGGGCCGGCCGGCATCTTCTACGATCCCGAGACCCGGGCCGACGGCGACTTTCGCGTCGAGTCCACCGTCTTCCTGTTCGACCCCGAGGGCCGGAACGAAGGGTTCGGCGTTTTCATCGGCGGCGCGGAGCTGGAGGGAGACGGCCAGGCCTACACCTACCTCCTCATCCGGGCGGACGGGAGCGTGATCGTGAAGCGCCGGGATGGCGGCGAGACGTCCACGCTCCTCGACTGGACGAAGCACGAGGCGGTCGTCACCTGGGCGGCGCGGGGCGAGGGCGCGGCGACGGCGAAGAACATCCTCTTCGTGGAGGCCGAGGGCGACGACGTGATCTTCGGCGTGAACGAGCAGGAGGTGTTCCGGACGGCGAGAGCGGGGCAGCACGTCGATGGCGTCGTGGGACTGAGGGTCAACCACGGCCTCAACCTGCACTTCTCCTCGCTGGAGGTGACCGATGGCTGAGTCCACCCCGGGGTCGGCGGGCTCCGGGTCCGCGGGCTCCGGCCCGGCGCGGCTCGAGGCGATCTGGCTCAAGTCGGCGCGGAAGGGCCCCATGGAGCCGGTGCCGGAAGCCACCCTCGTCGCGGGGAAGGGGCTGGAAGGGAACGTCGACCGCGGCGGCTACCGGCAGGTGACGCTCCTCGACGCGGACGCCTGGGAGACGGCGACGCGGGAGGTCGGCGTCGATCTGGCCCCCGATGCCCGCCGGGCCAACCTGCTCGTGCGGGGCGTCGACTTCTCGGAGACGGCGAACCGGGTGCTGCGGATCGCGGGCTGCCGCATCCGCATTCGGGGCGAGACGCTGCCCTGCGCGCGCATGGAGGACGCGGCGCCCGGCCTGAAGGCGGCGCTGGCGCCCGACTGGCGGGGCGGCGCGTACGGGATGGTGATCGAGGGCGGCCCCCTCGCCCTCGGCGATGCGGTGGCCTGGGAATCCTGACCGGCCCCCGCGCGCCCGCCGTCTTCGGCCTCGCCGTCCTCGCAGCCCTCACGGCGGGGTGCGACGCCCCCGCCTCCGAAACGGGTCCGCCGACCCGAGCGGGCTCGCTCTCCGTCTTCGAGGCGGAACTCTTCTACCAGACGGTCGGCGTCGGAGAGCCCGTCGTCGTCGTACACGGCGGTCCGGGCCTCGACCACTCCTACCTTCGTCCGTGGTTCGACCCGCTGGCCGAAACGCACCGGGTCGTCTTCTACGATCAGCGGGGCCTCGGGGCGTCGAGGGCCGTGGTGAACGCGGCGAGTCTCTCGATGGAGCGCTACCTGACCGATATCGATCGGATCCGCGAACGCGTGGCGCAACGCGAGAAGGTCACGCTGCTCGCGCACTCGTGGGGAGCGATTCCGGCCCTCCTCTACGCCATCGAGCGGCCCGAGCGGCTCGCGGCGCTCATCCTCGTCGCGCCCGTCGAGCCGGGCAGCCGATACCGGGAACGGACCGACGAGAACCAGTTGGCGAGGCGGGACTCGGCCGACCTCGCGGCCATCGACTCGATCCGGGGGACGCCGGCGTTCGCGGCGCGCGAGACGGAGGCCATCAGCCAGGTCTTCTTCCACGTCTTCCGCGGGACGTTCGCGGACGCCGGCGTGGCCGACAGCCTCCTTCGTCTCTCCCTGCACGAGAGAACGGCGAGCCAGGGTCAGCTCGTCGCGAGCCTGCTCATGTCGCCGCTCCAGGGGCTCGACTTCTGGGACCGACTCGGCGAGATCGAGGTGCCGGTGCTCATCGTGCACGGGGCACAGGACCCGATCCCGATCGAAATGGTGCGGGAGATGAACGACGCGCTTCCGGACAGTCATCTGATTCGGGTCGACGAGTCGGGACATTTCCCATTCATCGAGAATCCGGCGCTGTTCTGGCCCGCCGTGCACGCGTTCCTTCAGCAGCGGCCTCGGGACGGGCCGTGACCGCGGACGGCCCGGCGCCGGGCCCGATCCGCGACCCGGCTCCCCTGCGGGGCGCGCTCTCCCGCCTCAACGACGCGCGGCTCGCGCCCGAGCACAGTTCCGCCCGCCTCGCCGCCCTGCTGGCGGGGTTCGAGGAGCTGGCCGCCGTTCTCCCGGGCGAGGACCGGCGGCCGGGCGCGGCGGGAGCGCTGGCGGAACTCGAAGCGCTGCTGTCCGAACCGGGCGCGGAGACCGGCGCCGCGGCGTTGCGTGAATACCTCGAGCCGATCCTCGAACGGCTGATCGAGGCCCTGCTCGACCATCCCGAGCGGCGGCTGGCCGTGTACGGGTCCCTCCTTCCCGGCGAGAACAACCATCACCACGTGGCGACGCTCGTCGGGCGCTGGGTGGAAGGGACGGTGGAGGGCACGCTTCACGACCGCGGCTGGGCGGCGCGCCAGGGCTATCCCGGGTTCGTCCACGGAGGTTCCGGCGACCGGGTCGCGGTGAAGGTGCTGGAGAGTCCCGGACTCACCGACGCCTGGGACCGGCTCGATGCCTTCGAGGGTGAGGCCTACCGAAGGATCCTTGCCCCCGTCGAAATGAAGCGCCTGGGGACCGGAGCCGAAGGCGAGACTGGGTGGCGAGTCTGCAACATCTACGAACTCACGGACCGCGCCCGCGCGGCCCGCGCGCCGGATCGCGAGCGCGACCCCGCCTGAGCGGCGGCGAGCCGCAGCGGTCCCGGCGTGCCGCGGCCGCTATTCGGCGGCTTTCACTTCCTCCCACACGGCGTCGAGCGTCGCGAGGTCCGCCTTCTTCCACTCGAGGCCGCGACTCTCGGCAAGCTCGATCATGCGCCGGCAGCGGCGCTCGAATTTCTCGACCGCGCCGAGGAGCGCGTTGGCCGGGTGCACTCCGGCCCACCGCGAGGCGTTCACCACCGCGAATAGCAGATCGCCGACCTCCTCGACGACCTCCGGGCTCGCCTCTCCGATCCGGGGCGCCGCGGCCGCTGGCGGGGATCCGGACGCCTCTTCGGCGGCCGCGCGCTCGAGTTCCGCCGTCTCTTCGCGCACCTTTTCCACAGGTCCCGCGATGTCGGGCCAGTCGAACCCGAACCCGGCCATCCGCTCCTGCACGCGCGCCGCGCGGCTGAGCGGATCGAGTCCCCCCGAGACCCCGTGGAAGGGGTCGCCGCTCGCCTCGCGTTCCGCAGCCTTGAGCGACTCCCAGTCGGGCGGGGCGTCCGCGTCGCCGTACACGTGGGGGTGGCGGGCCTCCATCTTCGCCTCCAGCGCCTCGACGACGTCGGCGGCCGCGAAGGCACCGCGCTCTTCGGCGAGCACGATCTGGAAGGCGACGTTCAGGAGCAGGTCGCCGAGTTCCCCCTGCAGGTCGGCGTCATCTCCGGCCCGGATCGCGTCCGCGACCTCGTGCGCCTCCTCGAGGAGGTACGGACGGAGCGTCTGCGGCGTCTGCTTCGCGTCCCAGGGACAGCGGACGCGCAGGAAGCGGACGAGCGCGAGGGCCCGGGCGAGGGCATCATCCCCTTCGCGCGCTTCCTCGGCGTGGAGCGTCCCGGGGTCGGCCGCGGCGGTTGGCTCTTGCATGACGGCGAAGGTATCATCCCGTGGCAGGACGCCGCTGCATTCGACCCCCGAACCCCCGGCGACGCTTGACCCGCAGCCGCGAAGATCCCCCGTACCGAGCGTGGCTCGAGGTCGATCTGGCCGCGCTGTCGCGCAACGCCCGGCGCGTGGCAGCCCATGCCGCCCCGGCCCGCTTCGTCCCCATGGTCAAGGCGGATGCGTACGGCCTCGGCGCGATCGAGGTCGCCCGCGCCCTGGACCGGCTGCAGCCCTACGCCTTCGGGGTCGCGACGCCGCCGGAGGGCGCCGAACTCCGCCGGGGCGGGATCGAGCGCCGCATCATCGTCTTCGCCCCCTCCGCCACCGCCGAGATCTCCCAACTCCTCGAGGCGCGGCTCGAGAGCGCGGCCCTGAGCCTGGCGTCGTTCGCGAAGCTCGAAGCCGGCGCGCGGGCCGCGTCCACCCGGATCCCCGTTCACCTCGAAATCGACACCGGCATGGGGCGCGCGGGCCTCCCGGCGGCCGAAGCCGCCGCGTGGACGCCCGAGGTCGTGTCGATCCTCTCGCGCGGCGGCGTGACGCTGGCGAGCGTCTACACGCACTTCCATTCCGCCGGCACGGATCCGGCCGCGACATCTCTTCAGTTGACCCGCTTGCGGCGAGCCGCATCGGTCCTCGAGGACGCTGGCGTCGAGATCCCCTTCCTGCATGCGGCGAACAGCGATGCGGTGATGACGGATCCGCAGTATCATCTGGGGCTCGTCAGGCCGGGGATCTACCTGTACGGGGGACGGCGGGGGGCGAGCGCCGCCGGCGCGCTGGCGGACCCGGAGAGTGTGGCGCGGGTACGCGCGAGGGTGCTGGAAGTTCGTGACCTGGCACCGGGCTCCACCGTCAGCTACGGGGCCACTTACACGACGAAGCGCGCCGAACGTCTCGCCACCCTGGGCATCGGGTACGCGGACGGGCTGCCGTGGCGTCTGTCGAACCGGGGACAGGCGGTCATCGCCGGAATCCGGGTGCCGATCCGGGGCGGTGTCTGCATGGACGTGACGTCGGTAGACGTTTCCGGCGCGCCGGGTGTCGAAGCTGCGGACGTGGCCACGCTCCTGGGCCGTGACGGAGGAGAGGAGGTCGCGCTGGCGGACTTCGCGAGGACCGCCGGGACGATCGAATACGAAGTGCTGACGGCGATCGGACGCCGTCTGCCCCGACACTACGTGGGCAGGCCGGTCGACGCCGCGGATGGAAGCCGATGACCGAGACTCGAGGGACAGCCGGAGCGCCGCTCTCGTGGGACGATCTCGCCGACCGCGCGAGGGCCGCCCGCGAGCGCGCGTACGCTCCGTATTCGCGTTTCCTCGTCGGCGCGGCCCTCGAGGCCGACGACGGCCGGGTCTTCGCGGGGTGCAACGTGGAGAACGCGTCGTACCCCGTCGGGACGTGCGCGGAACGCGTCGCGCTGGGACACGCGGTCGTTTCGGGGGCGCGCGCCTTCTCGCGCATCGCCATCGTGACGAGCGGCGCCGTCCCGGCCCCGCCGTGCGGCATGTGCCGCCAGGCGCTCGCGGAGTTCGGCCGCGAACTCGAGGTCATGAGCATCGGAACGAACGGGGAGTCCATCGTCTGGCGGTTGCGCGACCTGCTGCCCGCGAACTTCTCGCTCGAGCGGATGGCCGCGTCGGCGGAGACGGGCCCGTGAACGGACGGCGACGCGCGGCGCTCATCGCGACGGCTCTACCGGTGCTGCTGGCCGCCTGCGCGGAGGACCCGCTCTCGCTGGGCTCAGAAGAGGTGCCGGGCGCCGGCGTGGTGACGCGGGACGTCACGATCGCCGTCTCGGAACTGTCGACCTGGCGGGACACGACGCTGACCGGCTTCGCCCGGCCCTCTACCGCGCCCTTCGTGTTCGTTTCGGCCGGGACGGACGTGTCGAGTCGCGGGCTTGCGCGCTTCAACGTCCCCGACACGGTCCGGACGTTCGTCGATACGCTGCCGGTCGCGACGTTCGAGGAAGTGGAGTTCGAGCTCCGCCTGGACACGATCCGCTCGGAGTTCACGGAATTCCCCGTCACGGTGAAGCTCGTCGAACTCGGGGAGCGTTTCGAGCCTCATCGCGCGACGTGGCAGGAGGCGGCGGCCGGAATCCCGTGGACGGAGCCGGGGGGCAGCCTCGGAGTCGAGATTGCGTCGGCGGTGCTGGAGGCGGCCTCGGACACGCTCCTCATGACGCCGGCCGTGGCGGAGGACTCGCTGATGAAGGCGTGGCAGCGGGAGGATGGGGGCAACGGCTTCGCCATCGTGGTGGACGGCCCCGAAACGAAACTCCGGGTCATTCAGATGGTCCTCCGGTACGATCCCACCCTGGTCGGGCGGAGCATCCCGGTGCCGCAGTCCCAGTTCTGGGAGGATCACGCGTTCATCCTGGATCCGCCCCAGCCGCCTACGGGCACGGAGCTTCGCGTCGGCGGCCTCCCCGCCTCGCGCATCTACTTCGAGTTCGTGCCGCCGGGCGTCCTCGGGGGAGCGGGACTCGAGGGGGCGACGGTAAGCCAGGCCGAGGTCATCCTGCATCCGCTGGCCGCGCCCGACCTGTACGCGGCGGAGCGCACGATCGCAGCCCGCAAGGTGAGCCTGCTCGGCGACCCGTTCGAGGTAGGCGAAAAGACCCCGATCGGGAGCGGGGATCTGGCCACGACGACGCTCGATCCCGACAGACTCCGCGAGGGTGAGCCGGTTCGCCTCGACATCACGCGCGTGATGGCGCAAGCCGTCCAGGATTCGCTGAGGCGCATCCGGATCGGCTTGCGGGCGGATCCCGATGCGCAGGCGCTGGGCTACTGGGAGTTCGGTTCCGCCGAATCGCCGCCGGAACTCCGGCCGCGGATCCGCATTGTGTTCAGTTCGCCGCCCGACTTCACGGTGCCGTGATGCCTCCCGTCCGAGGGCTCCGGGCACGGGTCCGGGCACGGGTCCGGGCATGCGTCCGGGCCGGGTTCGCGCTGGCGGCGCTGGCGGCTTCCCCCGTCGCCCTCTTCGCCCAGACGCCGCTCACGGCGGTCGGGCTCGGCTATCCGGTCGCGCCCGTGGATGGCCGGTCGGCGGCGCTCGGCGGCTCGGGCTCCGGCCTGCTCGGCGGATCGTACAGCGTCACGAACCCGGCGGACCTTCTCCTTCACGCCGAACCCGGCTTCTCCGTCTCCCTGGCCAGCGAGGGCGTGACACTCCAGGGCGATGGCCCGTCGCTCGACACGGGACGCGGGCGCTTCACCACGATCCGCGCACTCGTCCCCTACAACGACTGGGCCTTCAGCCTGGCCTTCGGCGGCGAGTTCGATCAGGACTGGTCCAACATCCTGCAGGACACGCTGCGGCTGAACGACGGGGCGGTCCCCTACGAGGAGACGCGGGAGCACAACGGCGGGATCAGCACGATCGACGCGTCGCTGGCGCGGCGACTCGGGCCGCTGGGCGTCGGCATCTCGGCGCAGCGGCTGACCGGCTCGCTGCGGCAGTCGTTCTTCCGTCAGTTCGACGATCCGATCGGCGGAGCTCCCGCGCTCGGCGGCATCGCGGGGGCGAGGGAGCTGTCGTGGCGAGCCTGGCGCTTCCGGGCGGGCGGGTCGATTCGGCTGGGAGACCGCGTCGTGGCGGGGGTGTCGCTCGGCACGGGAGGGACGCTGTACGCGACCCCCGAAGCGGCGGAAGAACCCGAGGCGGAGTTCGATCTGCCGACCTCGATCGAACTCGGCGGCAGCGTGCGCGTGACGGACCAGATCCTCGTCACCGCCGGCGGCGGCCGGGCCGGGTGGTCGGCCGTGGGGTCGCGCACCGCGGCGGCCGGTTCCGCGTTCCAGTCCCACGACATTGCCTGGCTGGGCGGCGGGGTCGAATACGGCGCGCTCTCCCTGCTCGGCGGGAGGTTGCCGCTTCGGGCCGGCTGGCGGCGGACGGGGCTCCCCTTCAGCCGGGGCGCCGAAGCGCTCGAGGAATCTGCCTTCACCGGCGGCTTCGGCTGGGAGTTCCAGGAGGGACTCGCCGTATTCGATCTCGCCTTCGAGAGCGGATCGCGCGGCGACGTCGCGGCGGCCGGGTTCGCGGAGAGCTTCCGGCGCGTCACCCTCTCCTTCTCCCTCCGGCAGCGCTGAGCCGCCGATGGAGAAGACGCTGGAGAAGACGAAGCTCGTCACCCTGAAGACGCCCGGCGCGACGCCCGGCGCGGATCGCCCCCGCGACCCCCGCCCGCTCGGGGGGCGGGTCTACATCGAGACCTACGGGTGTCAGATGAACATCAACGACACCGAGTTGATGGAGGGGCTGCTCGTCGACGAAGGCTACGTGAGCGTGGACGCGCCCGAGCGCGCCGATGTGATCCTCGTGAACACCTGCGCGATTCGCGAGCACGCGGAACGGCGCGTCCGCGGCCGGATCGGCGAGCTGCAACGCCACCGCAAGCGGCATGCCGGCCTCGTGCTGGGGGTGACGGGGTGCATGGCGCAGCGGCTGGGCCCGCGGCTCATCGAGGAGGCGGCGGGCGTGGACCTGGTGGCCGGACCGGATGCCTACCGCGCCCTCCCGGAACTCATCGGTTCGATCCGGGCGAATGCGATCGAGCGCGGACAGACGCTGCTCGGACTCGACGCGGAAGAGAACTACGAGGGCGTGGACAGCGTGAGGCGGGAAGGCGTGAGCGCCTGGATCACGGTCCAGCGCGGCTGCGATCATCGCTGCACCTTCTGCATCGTCCCCTATGTGAGGGGACCCGAGAAGAACCGGACGCCCGAGGCGGTGCTGGCCGAGACCCGGCGCGCCGTGGAGGATGGGTTCAGCGAAGTCGTGCTCCTCGGACAGACCGTGAACTCGTACGAGTCCGGAGACTGGGACTTCGCGGCGCTGCTGCGGGCCGTGAGCCGCGTGGACGGCATCCGCCGCGTCCGTTTCACCTCCCCCCATCCCAACGACGTGACGCCGGAACTGCTCGAGGTGATGGCGGAGGAGCCGACGGTTTGCCGCCAGCTCCACCTGCCCGTGCAATCGGGCTCCGACCGCATCCTCAAGCGCATGGTGCGGCGCTACACGAGCGCGGGGTTTCTCGAGAAGGTCGAGGCCGCGCGCCGCGAGGTGCCCGGGATCGCGCTCTCCACGGATGTGATCGTCGCCTTCCCGGGGGAGACGGAGGCGGACTTCGAGGCCACGCTGGAGCTGATGCGGGGCGTGCGGTTCGACGACGCCTACCTGTACAAGTACTCGCTGCGCGAAGGGACGCCGGCCACGCGCTTCCCGGCCCCGGATTTCGTGCCGGACGGGGTGGGTTCGGAGCGGCTGGAACGGCTGATCGGCGAGCACCGCGCGATCCAGCGCGAGATCAACGAGTCCGAGGTGGGCTCGCGGCGCGAGGTGCTGATCGAGCGCTCCGCGCGTTCGCCGGGTGACGTGCTCGGCAGGACGGAGCAGAACAAGGTCGTCGCCTTCCCCGGAGACCCCTGCCGGATCGGCACGTACGCGCACGTGCGGCTCACGGGGACGACCGGCGCGACCTTTACGGGGCAGCCCTGCTGATGCGCTTCGTGACGCGGCTTCTCGCCTTCGCCGTCGTCATCCTCGCGGCGTTCTGGTTTTCGGTTCGGAACGGGGGCGAACTCGTGAACGTCGTGCTGCCCTTCCTCCGCATTCGCGCGCCGCTCCCGCTCGTCGTCTTCGCCTGCATCCTCGGGGGGATGGGCCTCTCGGGCCTGCTCGCGTGGCGGGCCGAGCGCCGGGCCCGGCGCCTCGCGAACCGGGCGGCGTCGGCGCGCCCCGCGTACGAGCCGCCGCCCGCACCGGAGTCTCCGGCCCCCTCGGAGTCCCCGGCTGCGGCGGACCCCCCCGCTCCGCCGGAGCGATCTGAGCCGAGCCCTCCCCTTTGATGGACGGTTGACGCCCTCTCCGAGCGTAGGGGTGTACCCTGCGCCCGGAGGCTGATCGACGTCCCGCTCACTTTCTCCCCTGCTTCTGACCGCCCTGGCGCTCGCCGCCGGGGATGTGGCCGGGCTCGCGCTCGCCCGGACTGACGGCGTCGCTCTCCAGGCGCCGGCGGCGATCGCGACGGGACTCGTCTGTGTCCTCGTCGGCCGGGCCGCGCTGCGGGCTGGCGGCCGCGCGCGTCCCGGCCGGGTCGGCGGCGTCCCGCCGTACGCAGGCGTCGGCCTCTCGCTGGCGCTCGCCGCCGTGGCCGGGTTGCTGGCGGGGCTGCCGAGCGGCACGGCGGCGCGGGCGGCGTGTGTCGCGACGATGGAGGTGGGCGCGCCGGCCGCGGCAGTCGGCACGCTCGGCGACCCGGTGCCGGCGCGGCAGTCGGGCCGGGGGGCCGGCCCGGTCCGGGTGTCGATCCGCGACGTCCGCATCGTGTCGGGGGGGCGGGTCTGCCGCCTGGGCGCGGTGCGCGCCTTCGTGCGGCCCGGCGCGGGGCGCGAGGCCGGCGCGGCGGTGCTCGCCCGGGGCACATGGCGCACGGCGGGCGGGATGGATCCGGACGCCGGACGGGCGCGGCTGCCCCGTCCGCCCGCGACGCTGGGCTGGATCGGCGGCGCGACGCTGGAGCCGCTGGACGTCCCCGCGGACGCGGTGGGTCCGCGCGGCCCCGGCCGCTGGATGATCGAATGGCGCGCCGGGCTGCTCGCCCGGCTCGACGCCCGGCTCGCCCCCGCGCACCGGGCGATCGGCAAGGCTCTGCTGCTCGCCGACCGCAGCACCCTCGACCCCGGGACGAGAGAGGCGTTCGTCGGGGCCGGGATCATCCACCTGCTCGCGATCTCCGGGCTCCACGTCGGCCTGATCGGGGCCTCGCTTTCCTGGCTCATCGGCCTTCGCGTGCGCGGTCCACGCCGGCTCCTGTATGCCGCCGGCTGCACGAGCGCCTACGTGTGCCTCATCGGGGCGCCCCCCTCGGCCGTGCGCGCAGCGCTGATGTTCTGGGGCTGGGCGCTCGCCTTCCGCCGGGCCCGCCCGGCCCGCGTCGGCGACCTCGCGGCGCTCGCGGCGATGCTCGCCATCCTGGCCGACCCGCTCATCGTAACGGACGTGGGCTTTCAGCTCTCGTTCGCCGGGTTCACGGGCGTCGTGCTCGGGGGTCGCGCACCGCTGCCGCGTCCGCTCTCCTCCCGACGTCTGCGCGGGATCGGGCGGGCACTCGCCGTGAGCTGCGGTGCGTTCCTCGTCACCGCGCCCATCGCGGCCTTCCACTTCGAACGCATCGTCATCGCCTCGATCCCGGCCAGCGTGGTGGCGGGCGGGGTCGTGAGTCTCGCGCTTCCCGCCCTCGCTCTGACGCTGGTCCTGCCGTGGAATCTCTGGATGCTATTCGCCGGCGCCGCGGACATGGCGCTCGCCTGCCTCGCGGCGATCGCGGCCTTCTTCGCGGGGCTCCCGCTGAGCTGGACGGGCCCCGGCCTGGGCTCGCGCGCGTGGGCGGTCACGGCCGCGCTCATCGCCCTCGCACTCGACCGCACGCGCGCCCGGCGCGGCCTCGGCCTCCTCTCGGTCGGCGCCGTGCTCGCGCTCACCGTCGCCTGGCCTCTCGTCCGGGCCGGACTCGACCGGGGCACGGCGCTCGTCTGCACCCTCGCCGTGGGGCAGGGCGACGCCGCCGTCGTGCGAACCGGCGCCGGCCGATGGCTCGTCTTCGACGCGGGTCCCGGCGCGGCGTTCCGTACGGCCGGCACGGCATCCGGCCCGCCGCTGATCGCCGACGCGGGAAGCCGCGTCGTCGTGCCCTTCCTGCGCGGCAAGGGCGCCCGGACCGTGGAGCTGCTCCTGATCTCCCATCCCCACCTCGACCACTACGGCGGCGCCGCCGCCGTGTTCGAGGCCCTCCGGGTCCGCCGTGTGTTCGATCCCGGCGTCCCGGAACCCAGCGCGTCCTACCTCGCCTTCCTCGAACGGCTTCAGGAGGAGGGCGCCTCCTGGCACTCGCCCCGCGCCGGAGATCGCCTCCGCATCGACGACGTCGAACTCGATATTCTCTGGCCCGACGGCCCCGCCGGCTCGGACGCGAACGAAGGCTCCCTCTCCTTCCGTCTCACGATCGGCGGCTTTCGCTACGTGAACACGGGCGACGCCGGCGTCGACGTCGAACGCGAGATCCTGGAGCGCCTGGCGCCGCGCCGCCCCGAGGCGGATGTGCTCAAGCTCGGCCACCACGGCAGCCGGACTTCCAGTTCCGTCGAGTGGCTGGAGGCGACGGAGACGGACATCGCCGTAATCTCCTCGGGCACCGGGAACCGGTACGGGCACCCGCACGCCGTGACGCTGGCGCGACTCGACTCCGCCCGGGTGCCGCACGTGTGGCGGACCGATCTGGACGGCCCCCTGTGCATCGAAGTCGACGCCCGCGGCTGGAGGATCGCCGACGCGCCTTGACGCGAAAAACCACCCCTCCGTAAGCTCAGCGATCCGTGGCAAAGCCCCGCGTCAGCGCCACGGACCGCCAGCCCACCCCCCGACTTCCGCGGAGCCATCTTGACCGGATCCATCGTCACCGTCGAGCACTTCATCGCCGAGCAGGAGCGCGAATACCCCAAGGCCACGGGCGCGCTCACCGACATCCTCCTCCAGATCAGCCTCGCCGCAAAGGTCATCTCGGCGGCTGTGAATCGCGCCGGCCTCATCGACATCCTCGGCGTGATCGGGAGCACGAACGTGCACGACGAGGAAGTGCAGAAGCTGGACGAGTACGCGAACGACGTCCTCCTGAACCTGCTGCGGCGCTGCGGCAGCCTGAGCGGCATGGTGTCCGAGGAAGAGGAGGGGTTCGTTCATGTCCCCGAATCACGCGACCCCGGACCGTACATCATCGCGTTCGATCCGCTCGACGGGAGTTCGAACATCGACGTGAACATCTCGGTGGGGACGATCTTCGCCGTCTACCGCAAGCGGAGCGAGGGGCGCAAGGTGCGCAGGCGCGACCTGCTCCAGCCGGGATCCGAACAGGTCGCGGCGGGATACGTCCTGTACGGCTCTTCCACCATGCTCGTCTTCACGACCGGAGCGGGCGTCCACGGCTTCACGCTCGACCCGGGGATCGGGGAGTTCCTCCTCTCGTACCGGAACCTGCGCATCCCCTCGCCCGGCAAGAACATCTACAGCATCAACGAGGCCTATTTCGACAAGTGGACGCCGGGTCAGCAGCGACTCGTGGAACGGTTCCGGCGGCCGCCCCGCGACGCGCCGTCGTTCTCCGCGCGCTATGTCGGATCCATGGTGGCGGATTTCCACCGCACGATCCTCCGAGGGGGGATCTTCATGTATCCGGGGACCGTCGCGAAGCCGGAGGGGAAGCTCCGCCTGCTGTACGAGGTGGCTCCGATGGCCATGATCTGCGAGCAGGCGGGCGGTCTGGCCACCGATGGCCGCCGCCGCATCCTCGATATCGAACCCGAAGGGCTGCACCACCGGGTGCCGACCTTCCTCGGCACCCCCGACCTCGTGGAGATGGCGGGCCGCTACCTGGCCGACGACTGACGAGACGCGAAAGGGGGCCCGAAGGCCCCCTCTCTCGTGCCCGCTGCGGGAGCGTCGCCGCTCCCGTTCTGCGACCTACCGCATCAGAACGAGATCCGCGCCCCGAGCTGAAGCGCCCAGCGCGACAGGATGTTGTCGATCTGGTACACATCATCGATGCCGAGCGCACCGCTCTCGTCGGTGTCGCGCTGCGTGAAGCGCACCACCGGCACGCCCGTCTCCGCGTCGTAGCGCCGGAACGACAGGATGGTCGAGGTGCCGAAGTTCGTGTAGCGCTGCCGGCCCCACTCGGAGTTGAGGAAGTTCCCGACGTTGATGAAGTCGAGCGTGACCTGGATGTTCCGGCTGCCCGGCCCCGGAAGCGGTACATCCTGCGCGATCCGCAGGTCGAGGCTGCGCACCCAGGGCTCGCGCGAGGAGTTCCGGCCCACGATCCCGCCGCGGTACTCGTCCAGCCCCGGAATGTCGCTCACGAACGCGTCCCAGGCGGCGAAGTCCATGCAGCCGCCGCAGTTCGTCTCGAAGATCGCGTCGTCGGCATCGCCCGGAACGAACGCGAGGTCGTTGAAGCGCCGCCCGTCGTTGTTCGCGTCCCCGAAGTAGGTCCAGCTGAACGGACGCCCCGCGCGTGCCTCGTAGAACGCAGTGATCGTCGTCCCGACGTCTTCGCTCCACGCGATGCGCTGCGAAAGGGAGGCGATGATCCGGTGCTTGATCTCGAAGTCCGCCGTCCCCTCGCCGGGGTTGTTGGGGTCGACGCCGATCTCGTTGTACTGGAAGTTCGAGATCGCGCGGCTGGACTGCCCGCTGTTCACGTCCGTGGCGTCCGTCCACGTGTAGGCGAGACTTCCGAACATGTTCGGCAGGAAGTCGCCGCCGAAGCGCTTCTGCAACTGCGTCGTGAACTGAATCTGGCGGCCCTGGTCCGTGTTGGCGAGCAGGAAGACCCCGGGCGAGAACTCCCGGTCCACCGGGTCGTTGGAGAAGAGCACGCGACCGTCGCTCGTCCTCCCTTCCGGCTGGATGCTGAGATCCTGGTAGAGGATGTCGTTGACGTTCTTCGTGTAGATCCCCTCGACAGTGAAGACGAGGCCATCGCGCAGTTCGCGGTCGATCCCGATCGTCGTCCGCCACGCCTGCGGGAACTTGAAGTTCGTGTCGGTGAGATTGACCTCCGTCGTCGCGATCTCCGCGCCGGGCACCGGCACCGGGGTGGGGTCGCCCGTGAACGGCGGCGGCGTGCAGCCCCGCCACGGGGCGCAGTCGATGCGGATGAAGTCCATCCCGGTGTTCGAATACTGATTCGAGATCCACACGAACGGGTTACGGCCCGTGAAGATCCCGGTGCCGCCGCGGATCTGCGTCCGCCGGTCTTCGTCCAGCGCGGCGTTGAATCCGAGCCGCGGCGACCACATCACGTTGCCGCTCGGCACGTCGCTCGTGTGCCGGCCCGGGAAGGCGGCCGCGAAGCTCGGGTTCTCGAGCGGCGGATCGGGCATCGCCATGATGTCCGCGCGGAGCCCGAGCGAGACGTTGAAACGATCACTGAGGTCGATCTGGTCCTGGGCGTAGAAGCCGAACTGCATCGCGGCCCACTCCGCCCTCGGGTACGGATCCGCGAGCCGCGAGATCGACGCCCGGTATCGCGTCGCCATCCCGTTGCGGAAATTGTCGAGCGCGTTCTCGCCGTCGAACTCCCACTGCCCGAAGGCGTCCTGGATGAAGAGGTTCGAGAACGAATAGAACTCGTTGTGCGTCCCGAGCGTGAGCGTGTGGTCGCCCCGGAAGAGCGTGAGGTCGTTGGTGATCTCGAACACGTCCTGGTCGAGCGCGTTCTGCTGTGAGAAGCGCTCGATCCCCAGCGTCACGCTCTCGCTCTCGCCGTCGAACGGTTCGATGTCGACCTCGGGGAAGATCGCGAGGTCCGGCGTCCGCTTGTCCCGCTGACGCTGGTACGAGACGCGGAACATGTTGGCGGAAGCGGCCCCGAGCCGGCTGTCGAGCTGTATCACGGTGGAATTGGACACGGCGTCGAACGTGTACCCCTGGCCGGGCAGTCCGACCTCACCGGAGTGCCGGCTGATCCCGCGCTGCGAATTCGCGTTCACATGGTTGTGCCGCACGATGAGGTGGTTGCTGTCGGACAGGTTGAAGTCCAGGCGGGCGAAGAACTTCAAGTCGTCCGTCTCCCGCTGGAGGCTCTCCTCGAAGCGACCCGGGTCGTAGTTGTATACGGAGTTCGCGATGTCGACGATCTCGTTGATCGTCCCCGCGTCGACGAAATCGATGGTGTTCGTCTGGCTGCTGCCGACCAGCCCCAGCGCCAGCGGGCGGCTCGTCTGCTTGATCTCGCCGCTGGTGAAGAAGTGGATCTTGTCGCGCTGGATCGCGCCGCCCGCCCGGAAGCCCGCCTGCAGCTCGCTGAAGTCGGAGAGCGGGTTGTCGTCGAGGTTGCCCGTGAAGCCCTGGTTCCGTCCGAAGGCGTAGCCGGAGGCGTCGAAGTCGTTGGTCCCGGAGCGGGTCACGACGTTGATCGAGCCGCCGGTGAAGCCGCCCTGGCGGACATCGAAAGGCGCGATCGCGACCTGGAACTCCTGCACCGCGTCGAGCGAGATCGGCTGCGAGTTGGCCTGGCCGCCGGGCGTCCCGCTCGCCGGGAGCCCGAACACGTCGTTCAGGATCGCGCCGTCCACGGAGATGTTGTTGAAGCGGTTGTTCTTCCCGCCGATGCTGATGCCGCCGATGTTCTCGCTGCTCCCGATGTTCGTCCCCAGCGCCTGCGGCGTGAGCCGTGCGAAGTCCTGGATGCTGCGGGCGATCGTCGGGAGGTTCTCGATCTCGCGCGTCGTCACGGTTTGCTGCGGCCCCGTGCGCCCGCTCGAGAGGATCGCCCCGCGTTCCGCCGTGACGGTGATCTCGCCCACGGCCACGGCCTCGACGCCGAGCACGAAGTCGACTCGACGGTTTTCCCCCAGCGCGAGCACGAGGGCCTCGGCCGACTCGTCCCCGAAGCCGATGAGCGACACGGTGATCGTGTAGGGTCCGCCGACCCGCATGCCCGGGATGTTGAAGCGCCCGTCCGCGCGCGTGAGCGTCGAGTACGACGTCCCGCTGGGGCCGTGCACGGCGCTGACCACGGCGCTCGCGAGCGGCGCGAGATCCTGCCCGGTCACGCGCCCGTTGATGGCGGCGGTGGTGACGCCCTGAGCGAGCGCGTCGGACGGCGCGATGAGGCCGCCGAGCGCCGCAAAGGCGGCGATCGCCGCGGTTCGTAGGGAGAGGCTGTATCTCATGGCGTACTCCTGCTTGGAAGAGGGCGAATCCGGGGCGCCATGCGCCCGGATCAGGCAACAAAAAGCAGCGCACAACATCGCTTTGGAATGTAACGACGGCCGACGGTTTGCGTAACGGGTGAAGAGCGCCGAACGGCCCCGATTATTCGTACCTCAGCGATTCCACCGGATCGAGCCGGGCGGCCTTGCGGGCCGGGAGGATGCCGGCCACCAGACCGATCGCCATGAGGATCCCCGCGCACACCGCGGCGATGGGCACGGAGAGCTTCGGGTTCACGATGTACTGCAGGGCCGGATCGTCGATCGGCAGGGCATCGATGCCCGTCACGAGGAGCGATGCGATGGCGAGCCCCGCGAGGCCCCCGCCGACGGCGATGAGGATCGCTTCGAAGAGGAACTGGCTCACGATGTGCCGCTTCCGCGCGCCCACGGCGAGCTTGACGCCGATCTCCCGCGTCCGTTCGCGCACCACGACGTACATGATGTTCGCGACGCCGACGCCGGCCACGATCAGCGTGAAGGCGCCCACCAGGCCGAGAAATATCTGAATCCCGAGCCCGATCTGGCTCACGATCTTCTCGTCCTCGATGAAGTCCCAGATCGCGAGCGCCCGCTCGTCCGCCCGGTCGAACCGGTAGCGGCCGCCCAGCACCCGGTACAGCTCCTCCTTCGCGACCGCCGCGTCCCGCACGTCGCGAGGCCGCAGGAGCAGGTGGTTCACGAAGTCCTGGCCGTAGATGCTCCGGAAGGTGGAGGCCGGGATCACCGCCCGATCCTCGTCCGGCCCGTTGTTGCTCGAGTCCTGGAACTTCGACTCCATCACACCGATGACGCGGAACGGAAGGCCGTCCAGCATCACCGTGCGGCCCACGGGCGGCGCGTCGCCGAACAGGCGTCCGGCGATGCCGTCTCCGAGGAAGAGCACGCGCCGCTTCTCGTCGATGTCGCGCTGGTTGATGAACCGGCCGCCCGGAGCCGGGAACATGCGCCGCAACTCGGAGAAGACCGGGTTCACGCCCTCCATGTAGGTCGTCGTCTGGCTCTCCTCCACCTTCAGGTGCGTCCGGCCCCGGCCGTAGGAGGGACTGCCCATCTCGAACTCCGGCACCGCGCGCAGCAGCAGGTCGAGATCCTCCTCCCGCAGCCGGATCCGCCGTCCCTTCGACAGCCCCTCGTGCTCCATGCTCGTCTGGCCGCCGTAGACCATGAAGATGCGTTCGCCGGCGTTGAGCAGGCCCACGGAGAACTGGTTTCGAAGCCCCTCGCCGAAGGCGAGCAGGAGGACGATCGAGATCGTCCCCCACACCACGGCGAAGATCGTGAGAAAGGCGCGCGTCTTCTGGGCCCGCAGGTCGCCGAGGAACTCCTCGAGGAGGATCTTCCACATGGGTCAGTCGCGCAGACACTCGACGGGGTCGAGCGCCGCGGCGCGGCGGGCGGGGAAGAACCCGGCCAGCATCGCGATGAAGGCGAGGAGCGCCAGAGTCACCGCCGCCACCTGCAGCGAGATGGTCGGTGTCCCGACGAACTCCTGCATCGGGACGAGCGACATGAGCTTCACGACGCCGAGCGAGACGACGACGCCGAGCGCCGCGCCGGCAACCACGATGAGCATGCTCTCGGTGAGGAACTGCCACAGGATGGATCGCCGGGTGGCGCCGAGCGAGCGCTTGATCCCGATCTCGTTCGTCCGCTCGCGCACCACGATGTACATGATGTTCGCGACCCCGATCCCGCCCACGCTGAGCGTGAAGCTGCCGACGATCGCGAAGAAGATCTTGAACCCGAGGAAGAGGAACCCGAACATCCGCTCCCACTCGGCCGTGTCCCAGACGGCCAGCGCGTCGTCGTCGGCGGGGTTGAAGCGGTACTTCGCGCCGAGAACCTCGTACACCCGCGCCTCCACGTCCTCCGTCCGCGACGCGTCCGCGGTCCGGTACACGAGGTTGGAGACGAAGCGCGAGCCGAACAGCGCGGCGTGCGTGCCGGCCGGGATGAACACGCGGTCCTCGTCCCGCGAGTTGTAGGATGAGTTCTGGACCTTGGGCTGGAGCACGCCGATGACGGTGAAGGGCGAGTCGCCGATCCGGACCTGGTCGCCGACGGGGTCGGCGTCCCCGAACAGGACGCGGGCGACCTCGTCTCCGAGAAACACGACGCGTCGCCGCTCCCGCTGGTCCCGCTCGTTGATGAAGCGGCCGCCGGGGAGGGGAATGATGTTCCGCATCTCGCCGTAGATGGGGTAGATCCCGGTGATGTTCGGGTTCACCCCGTTGCGGCCGTAACGGACCGGCGCCGCCCGCGTCGAGTACTCCGGGCTGATCATCGTGATGTCGGGGATGCGCCGGGCGAGGATCTCCGCGTCCGCCTCCCGCAGCCGGATCGAGCGCCCCTCCCTGAACCCCGCGTGCGGCATCGTCGTGCGTCCGCCGAAGAGGATGACGATCCGGTCGCCGAGCCCGTGGAACCGCTTGATCGTCTGCCGCTCGAGCCCGACGGAGAAGGCGAGCAGCACGACGACCGCCACGGTGCCCCAGGTGATGCCGAGCACGGTGAGCGTGGTCCGGACGCGCTGCGCCGAGAGGTCGGCCCAGAGCTGCCGTGCGGCGTCGAGCAGCCTCACCGGACCCCGGCCTCGCGCACCGTCACCGGCGGCTGGTGTCGCGCACTAGGTGATCTCGCGCCGCGGGGGCTCGAGCACGCGCTCGCCCTCCGCCAGCCCGTCCAGCACCTCGACGCTGATTCCGTCGCTCAGTCCGGTGCGGATCTCCCGTTCCTCCGTCTCCTCGGGCCCCAGCCGGACCGTGACCAGCGTGCGCTCGTCCTCGAACCGGACCAGGCGCTCGGGGATGACGAGCACGTCCGCACGGCGCTCGATGATCACGTGCGCGTTGGCGGAATAGCCCGCCCGCAGCGCCGCGCCGTCCAGCGGAAGCACCGCGATCTCGACCGGGAAGAGGGTGGCGTTCTCCTCGTCGCGGCCCTTGAGCGAGATCTTCGTCAGCCGGCCCTCGATGCGCGCGTCCGGGAGCGCGCCGATCGTGATCTCCACCGGCATGCCCTCGGTCAGCCGTCCCACGTCGATCTCATCCACCGTGCCGCGGAAGAGCAGTTCGTCCATCTCCGCCATCGTCATGAGGGCGGTCCCTTCCTGGAACGTCGTCAGCGGGACGACGGGATCGCCGATCTCCACCATCTTCTCGAGGATGAAGCCCTGGATCGGGGAGGTGATGACCGTCTCGACGGCTTCGTCGCCGATCGTCACGCGGCCCTCGGAGAGGAGGGCGAGCCGTTCGGTCGCGATCTGGACCTGGAGCGAAGCTTCGTCGTGCTGGCGGGCCACGGTCTCGTATTCCTCCTCGGACACGAATCCGCGGTCGCGCAGCGCGTCGAGCCGGTCGCGCTGGCGCTCGAGCTGCTGGAGTTCGATGTCCCGCAGCTCCACGTTGCGCCGCGCCTCGACGAGCTCGATCGGAGTGGGGTTGGGCTGGACTTCGAGGAGGGGCTGGCCTCGCTGGACGTACTCGCCCGGCTCCTTGAACATCTGCCGCACGACCCCCGCGAGCTGCGATTTCACGCTCACTTCGACCAGCGGCTCGATGCGTCCCACGGCGAGCGCCCGGTCCACGATCTCGCCCCGCTCCACGGCGACCGTGCCGGTCTCGCCATCGTCGCTGTCCCCGGCGCTCGACACCGCGAACGCCGTCGCTCCCAACCCGCCGATCAGGACCGTGGAGACCAGTACCTTCGTGCCTCGCTTCATACGAACCGTCGCTCCCCGTCAGGTTGAATCCGCGTGCGCGCGCCCGCTTGCCATCACCGGCCCCTTCACCTGAGAGCCTACGGGGGAGTCGAGGGTTGGTTTCGTCCGGCGCCGCCCCGGCGGACGGGATCGGCGAATCGCTACTGGCCCGGGGCGTGGGCTAGGGCGTGGGAGATTCGATCCAGCGGGGGGCGCGGGGGATGGGGAGGGGTTGCGGCTGTGCCTCGAGGTAGGCGACGAGCGCCTCCAGGTCCGCGATTTCCATGAGGTCGATGACCTCGGCTTCGGCGAAGGTAGTGTAGCCGCCGCCGCCGCCCGCGATGAAGTCGTTGGCGGCGACGACGTAGCGGCCCTCCGGCCGGAGCGTCGAGCCATCGTCGAACGTCACGTTGAGAATCCGCTCGCCCCGCGGCGCCCCCGGATTGTAGCGGACGACGATGCCGCTCGCGTGCAGATCCACGTCGCCGCCCCGGGCCGAGTGCTCGAGCGTCCGCAACAGTTGCGCGCCGGTCATCGTGTGGCGGACAAGCATGTTGTTGAAGGGCTGCAGTTCGAACAGGTCGGCGAAGGTGATCGGCCCCGCCGGCAGCGACCGCCGGATGCCGCCGTTGTTCATGAGGGCGACATCGGCCCCGCTCGCGTGCCGCTGCGCGTCGGCCACGATGCGGCCGAGCGGGAAGTCCCCGTCCCGCGGGGCGGAAAGCGCCTCCGGGAGGTCCACGATCACGCGGTCGACGATGCCCGCGATCTCGGCGCTGTAGGAGGCGACGAGCCGCTCCACGTCCGGGTCCGGCGCGACCTCGTCCGCCCACGCCTGTCGCACGCCGAGGCGCTCGGCGCTCACGGCCCCGGCCGCGCTCCGGTCGATGCGGCCGAGTCCGTACGCCATCGTGTTCGAGTACGACTGGATGACGGGGACATCCCGAATCTCGGTCTCCAGGCGCGAGTGCGTATGCCCCGTGACCGCGTAGTCGAAGCTCTCCGTCGTCGCGGCCAGCGCCTCCAGGGCCGGACCCCGGCACGCGTCCGCCGCATCCGGCAGACCGACCTCGCAGAAGGCGCCTTCGTGCATGACCGCGACCACGAAGTCCACGCCGGCTGCCCGCACCTCCGGGATGTAGCGGTCGAGCGCGTCGGAGATCGACCGGAAGTCGAAGTCCGCGACGAGCGAAGGCCGGGCGACGACCGGCGTCGACCGCGTCGTCGCGCCGATGAAGCCGACCCGGACCCCGTCCCGCTCGACGATCGTCCAGGGCCGCACCCAATCGGGGTGCCGGTCGGTGCCCTTGAGGTAGATGTTCGCGCCGAGCATGGCGAAGTCCGCATCGGCGATGCGCTCGATGAGGACGTCGACCCCCCAGTCGAACTCGTGGTTCCCGATTGCGGCGGCGTCGTAGCCGATCCCGTTCATCGCCTCGATCATCGAGCGCCCATCCGTGAAGTTCGAGATCGGCGTGCCCTGCATGATGTCGCCGCCGGAGACGACGAAGAGGGGACACTCCGGCGTCGTCGAGCGCTCGCGCGCGACGTAGGCGGCGAGCGCGGCGGATCCGCCGACCGGCCGGCCGGCCGACCAGTTCTGTTCCGCCGGCAGCAGCCGTCCGTGCGAATCGTTCGTGGAGAAGATCATCGCGCAGGCCGCCGGGTCCTCGGGGGCGCACGCCGGGAGGGCCGCGATGCCGACGCAGAGAAGGACGGGGAGGGCCGACCTGAAACGGGCGGCGGAGCGGCGCGGCATCACACCGTCTGCAATGCCCGCGACCGGTCCAGGTCCACGAGCGGCGCGGCGTAGTTCCCGGTCCAGCAGGCGTCGCAGAAGGGACCGTGATCCGCGACCGCCTCGCGCATGCCTTCCATGCTGAGATAGCCGAGCGATTCCACCTGCAGGTGTTGCCGGATCTCCTCCACCGTGTGGCTGGAGCCGATGAGTTCCTCCTTCGTGGGCATGTCGATGCCGTAGTAGCAGGGGGAACGCACCGGCGGCGAAGCGACCCGGAAGTGCACCTCCCGCGCCCCGGAGTCCCGGAGGAGCCGGACGAGGCCGCTGCTCGTCGTGCCGCGGACGAGCGAATCGTCCACGACGACGATGCGCTTGCCGTCGACGAGTTCGCGCACCGGGTTGTACTTCACCCGCACCTTGAAATCGCGCCCCCGCTGGGTCGGATGGATGAAGGTCCGGCCCACGTAGTGGTTGCGGATGAGCGCGAGTTCGAACGGGAGGCTGCTGACCTCCGAGTACCCGAGCGCCGCCGAGTTCGACGAGTCCGGCACCGCGAACACGCAGTCGGCCTCCGCCGGATGCTCGTGGGCGAGCTGGCGGCCGAACGCCCGCCGCGCCTCGTCCACGCTGCACCCCCACACGCGCGAGTCGGGCCGCGCGAAATACACGAGTTCGAACAGGCAGGCGCTGGGCTCGGCCGGGGGCAGCGGCCGGAGCGATTCCACGTGGCCGTCGCGGACCTTCAGCACCTCGCCCGGCGCCACGTCGCGCACGTAGGCGGCCCCGATGATGTCGAGGGCGCACGTTTCGGAGGCGAAGACGACGGCTTCGCCCAGCCTGCCCATCACCATGGGCCGGAATCCTCGCGCATCGCGCGTCGCGTACACCGTGTCGCCGATGCAGAGGAGGAGGGAGAAGGCGCCGACGAGCTGCGAGAGCGCGTCGTCGATCTTGCCGTCCAGGTCGCGGTGCCGGGAGCGGGCGATGAGATGGACGATGACCTCCGAGTCCGCATCCGTCTGGAAGATCGAGCCGTCGCGGGCGAGCGAGCGCTTGAGCTGGTTCGCGTTCGTGAGGTTGCCGTTGTGCGCGAGGGCGAGCGGCTTGTCCTCGTACTGCACGAGGAGCGGCTGCGCGTTGCGAAGGCTGGATCCCCCCGCCGTCGAGTAGCGGACGTGGCCGACGGAGAGCGACCCCTCGAGGGCGCCGAGCACCTCGTCGTCAAAGACGTCCGCCACGAGGCCCATGCCCTTGTGGACCCTCGACATGCCAGACTCGTCGACCGTGACGAGCCCGGCGGACTCCTGCCCGCGGTGCTGGAGCGCGTACATCGCGAGGAACGCGAGTTCGGCTGCGGCGCCCGAGCCGCTGACCGCCACGATGCCGCACTCCTCCCTGGGCTTGTCCAACTCGAGCGCCCCGCGCCCCGCGCCCGGGGCGGCATTCGTCGGGAGCTTCTTCATGACGTGATTCCCGCCTCCTCGCTCATGCGGCGCGGGATCGCCTCCTCGTAGATCCGCGCCAGTTCCGCGGCCGGCGGGGCGATCGCGTGGCCGGCGCCGGTCAGCCGGCACGGGCTGTCGGGGCCGTTCACGACGCCCACACGCGCCACGGGCACGCCGTGACGCCGCCCGTGCGCGGCGATCCGCTCGCCCGCGCCGGGCCGGCACGTCAGCACGACGCGCGAGTGCGACTCGCCGAACCAGCGCGCCGCGGCCGACACGTCCGCCCCGGCGGGCGCCGCGTCGAGATCGACCGTGCAGCCGAGCGGCCCGCCCGCCGCCCCCACCGCGCACTCCGCAAGCGCGACGGCAAGTCCCCCGTCCGAGCCATCGTGCGCCGACGCGAACGCCCCGTCCGCCGCTCCCTCGACGAGGAAGTCGACCAGCGCCGCCGCCTCCTCCAGCTCCAGCGCCGGCGGCAGGCCGGCCACGAGGCCGTGGCAGGCCGCGAGATACTCGGACCCGCCGATCTCGTCGCGGGTCGCGCCCGCGACCCAGATCTCGTCGCCCTCGCGCCGGAAGGCCGACGGGACGCGCCGTTCGAGATCCTCGATCACGCCGAGCATGCCGATGACCGGCGTAGGGTAGACCGGCTGGCCGCCCGTCTCGTTGTAGAGCGACACGTTGCCGCCCGTGACCGGGGTGCGCAGCGCGCGGCACGCCTCGCCCATCCCCTCGACGGCCCCCGCGAGCTGGAAGTACACCTCCGGCCGCAGCGGGCTGCCGAAGTTCAGGCAGTTCGTCACGGCGAGCGGCCGCGCCCCCGAGCAGGCCACGTTCCGCGCCGCCTCGGCGACCGCCGCCCGGCCCCCCGTGCGCGGGTCGAGCCACGTGTGCCGCCCGTTCCCGTCCGTCGAGGCCGCGAGCGCGCGCCCCTCGGCGGGCAGCCGCAGCACGGCCGCGTCGGAGCCCGGCCCCTCGAGCGTGTTCGTCTGCACCGTAGTGTCGTACTGCTCGTAGATCCAGCGCCGCGAGGCGATCGAGGGGGCGTCGAGCAGCGTCCGCAGCGCCGCGTCCACCTCCCGGTCCGACTCGAAGGAGGCGTACGCGCCGAGGTCCGCAGCGCGGGCTTCGGCGACGGCCGGGCTCATCACCCCCTCGCGAACGTACGTCGGACAATCGTCCACCAGCGGCTTCACCGGGATCTCGACGCGCACGACGCCGTCTTCGCGCACGCGGAACATCCCGTCGTCCGTGACCTGTCCGATCGTCGCCGCCTGCAGGTCCCAGCGCTCCAGCACCTCGCGCACCGCCCCCTCGTGTTCGGGCTTGGCGACGAGGAGCATCCGTTCCTGAGACTCCGAGAGGAGCATCTCGTAGGGCGTCATCCCCTCCTCCCGGACGGGGAGGTACGCCACGTCGATGTCGATCCCCGAGCCCGAGCGCGCCGCCATCTCCGTCCCGCTCGAGGTCAACCCCGCCGCTCCCATGTCCTGGATCCCGACGAGGAGGTCCCGCTCGATGAGTTCGAGACTCGCCTCGAGCAGCAGCTTCTCCGTGAACGGGTCGCCCACCTGCACCTGCGGCCGGCTGTCGACGGCCTCCTCGTCGAGTTCCTCGGACGCGAAGGTCGCCCCGTGGATCCCGTCCCGTCCCGTGCGGGCGCCGACCGCCATCACCGGATTGCCGACCCCCTCCGCCTCGCCCCGGATAAGGCGCTCGAGCGGGAGGACGCCGATGCACATCACGTTGATGAGCGGGTTGCGCTCGTAGGCCGGGTCGAAGATCGCCTCGCCCCCCACCGTGGGGACCCCGACGCAGTTGCCGTAGTCGCCGACCCCGCGCACGACCCCATCGAAGAGGTAGCGCGACTGCGGCGAGTCGAGCGACCCGAAGTGGAGGCTGTCGAAGATGGCGATCGGCCGGGCCCCCATCGTGAACACGTCGCGCAGGATCCCGCCCGACCCCGTCGCCGCGCCCTGGTAGGGTTCGACCGCCGAGGGATGGTTGTGGGACTCGATCTTGAACGCGACGCCCCATCCGCCGCCCACGTCGATGACCCCGGCGTTCTCTCCCGGACCCTGAACGACGGCGGCGCTCTCCGTGGGCAGCGTCCGCAGCAGGGGCCGCGAGTTCTTGTAGCCGCAGTGCTCCGACCACATGGCGCTGAACACGCCGAGTTCCGTGAAGGTGGGTTCCCGCCCCATGAAACCGAGGATCTGCTCCCACTCCTCCGGGCTCAGCCCGTGCTCCGCCACGAGCGCGGCGCTCATCACCGGATCGCCCGGCCGGGCCTCCACGCGTTCGAGCGAGGCGCGCGTCATGACGACACCCCCGCGCCCGCCCCGGCCACGGCTCCCGCCGCGAATTCCGGGGCCTCCGGCGGCGCAGGGTCGCTTCGGCGTCCCCTCCCGCGGGCGACGGCCGCGAGCAGCGACTGGAACACGCCGAGCCCGTCCGTGTTGCCGAGGACGGAGAGGGAATGGCGCTCCGGGTGCGGCATGAGTCCCAGGATGTTGCCCTCCGCGTTCATGATCCCGGCGATGTTGCGCGCCGAGCCGTTGGGGTTCGCGGCGTCCGTCGCCTGCCCGCGCCGGTCGACGTAGCGGAACACGACCCGTTCCTCCGCCTCGAGTTCATCGAGCGTCGATGCCTCCGCGACGAACTGGCCCTCGCCGTGCGCGATCGGGATGTGGAGCAGGTCGCCCTCGGCATAGGCCGACGTGAACGGTGTCCCGGCGTTCTCCACGCGGAGCCCGACGTCATGGCAGCGGAAGCGGAGGTTCCGGTTCCGGACGAGGGCGCCCGGCAGGAGGTGCGCCTCGCACAGCACCTGGAACCCGTTGCAGATCCCGAGCGTGAGCCCTCCGCCGCGCGCGAAGTCGATCACCTCGCCCATGATCGGGCTGAAGCGGGCGATCGCCCCCGCCCGCAGGTAGTCTCCGTACGAGAACCCGCCCGGCAGCACGACGACGTCCACCCCTTCGAGGTCCGTCGACTTGTGCCACAGGTACGTGGCGCTCTCGCCCAGCCCCTCCGTCACGGCCCGGTACACGTCCGCATCGCAGTTCGAACCCGGGAACCGCACGATGCCGACCTTCATCCCGACCTTCATCCCTGCCTTCATCCCCACCGTCATCCGTTCACCCCTCCCGCACGCGCACGACGTAGTCTTCGATGATCGGGTTCGCGATCAGTTGCTCGCACATCTTCTCCGTGGAGGCTCTGGCGGCCTCCGCCCCGTCGGCTTCGACCTCGAGACGGATCAGCCGCCCGGCGCGCACCGAGTGGATGCCCTCGTACCCGAGGTTCCCGAGCGCCCGGCGGATCGTCTCCCCCGCCGGATCGAGGATCCCCTCCCGCGGCGTGACCCGGACGTCCACGGACCAGACCCGGCTCATGCGGGCGCCTCGTAGAGTTCGTGGCCCGCGATGCGCCGGAAGGCCTCGAGGTAGCGCTCCGAGGTCGTGCGGATGACCTCCTCCGGGAGCGCCGGGGCCGGCGGCGTCTTGTCCCATTCCCCACGCCCGACGATCTCCTGCAGGTGGTCGCGCACGGGCTGCTTGTCGAGCGAGGGCTGGCCGCCTCCGATCCGGTACGAGGCGGCGGGCCAGAAGCGCGAGGAGTCGGGGGTCATCACCTCGTCGATGAGGATGGTGCGCCCGTCCGCCCCGCGCCCGAACTCGTATTTCGTGTCGGCGAGGATGATGCCCCGCTCGCGGAGCGTGTCGCGGCCCGCGGCGTAAAGCGCGAGGCTGATGTCGCGCAGTTCCTCCGCGAGTTCCGTTCCGACGATGTCGCACATCCGGTCGAACGTGATGTTCTCGTCGTGGAGACCCTGCTCGGCCTTCGTCGAGGGCGAGAAGATCGGTTCCGGATACTCCTCCGACTCCTGCAGCCCCTCGGGGAGGGGTTCGCCGGCCAGCGTCCCGTGGCGGCTGTACTCCTTCCACGCGGAGCCGGAGATGAAGCCGCGCACGATGCACTCGACGGGCAGGGGTTGCGCCTTCTCGACCAGCATGGCGCGGTGTCCCCACGTGTCGGCCGAGCCGGCGAGTTCCGGCACCGCCTCGGCGATGGCCGCCGGGTCGCTCGCGACGCGGTGGTTGCCCACGATGTCCGTCGTGCGGTCGAACCAGAACGCCGAGAGTTGCGTGAGCACGGCCCCCTTGTGGGGGATCGGGTTCGGGATCACGCAGTCGAAGGCGCTGATGCGGTCGCTGGCGACCATCAGGATGCGGTCGTCGAGGTCGTACATCGAGCGCACCTTCCCCTTGCGGAGAAGCGGCAGCGGGAGGTCGATGTCGTGCAGCGCGGCCGGCGCGCCGGCGCCGAGCGTGGTCTGTGTCATGGTGTCCTTTCGAGTGGCCCTGTGCATGAAACCGGCAGAGGGGTCACGGGTTCGGGTCCGGCCGCGTTCCCGCGGGAACGCCGCGTCATACGCGGACCTCCTCGGCGGGCCGCGGCGCGTCCGCGGCCTCGAACAGCGGGTCGATCCTCATGGTCAGGAAGCGCTCCACCTGGCGGGCGGAGCGGCCGACGAGCCGGTGCGGGTCGGCGAGCGCGTGGAGTTCCTCCATGCCGAGGCCGAAGGCGCCATCGGCGGCGATGCGCGCGAAGAAGTCGTTGTCCTCCGCGCCCTCGTCGAGCCGTTCGCGCGCGGCGAGGGCGTGCCCGCGCACCCGTTCGTGCAGGTCCTGCCGGTCGCCGCCCCGCCGCACGCCCGCGATGAGGATCTCCTCGGTGACCATGAACGGCAGGGCACGGCCCAGCCGGCGCGCCACGACGGCCGGGTGGACGACGAGTCCCGCGCTCACGTTGCGCGCGAGGATGAGGAGCGCGTCCGCCGACAGGTAGCCCTCCGGGAGCGAGATGCGGCGGTTCGCGGAGTCGTCGAGCGTGCGCTCGAACCACTGCACGGAGGCGGTCCACGAAGCGTCGAGTTCCAGCGTGCAGAGATGCCGCGCCAGCGCGCAGATCCGCTCGCTCCGCATGGGGTTGCGCTTGTAGGGCATCGCCGACGAGCCGATCTGGTGCTTCCCGAACGGCTCCTCGATCTCGCCGAACGCCTGCAGGATCCGGATGTCGTGCCCGAAACGCGCCGTCGAGGCGCCGATGCCGGCGAGCGCCGCGAGCGCCCGGTGGTCGACCTTCCGCGGATACGTCTGCCCGATGACATCGTACGTGCCGGCGAAGCCGAAGCGTGCCGCGAGCCGTTCGTTGAGCCGATCCACCTTCGCGCCGTCCCCGTCGAACAGTTCGAGGAACGTCGCCTCGGTCCCCGTCGTGCCCCGGGCGCCCCGGAAGCGGAGTTCCGCCCGCACGGCCTCGATCTGCTCGAGGTCGAAGAGGAGGTCCTGGAGCCACAGGCAGGCGCGCTTCCCGATCGTCGTCGGCTGGGCCGGCTGGAGGTGCGTGTAGCCGAGGGTCGGCTCGGTCGCCTGCGCGCGGGCGAAGGCGGCGAGGTCCTCGATCGTCCCCAGCAGCCGGTCGCGCACGATGTCGAGACCCTGCCGGTGCTGGATGAGGCCGTGGTTATCGCCCACGAAGGCGCTCGTCGCGCCGAGGTGGATGTACTTGCGGGCCTCCGGGGCGACCTCGCCGAAGTGATGCACATGCGCCATGACGTCGTGACGGAGGTCGCGCTCGATGACGGCGATGCGGTCGAGGTCGATCTGCTCCCGCGCCGCGTGCATCGCGACGATGGCGTCGTTGGGAATCTCGACGCCGAGCGCCCGTTCCTCCTCGGCAAGCGCAATCCACAGGTCGCGCCAGACGAGCGCCTGCATGCGAGGGGAGAAGATCGCCGCCATCTCGCTCGAAGCGTAGCGGTCGATGAGAGGATGTGGGTAGTGACGTTCCGCCATCAGAGGCGCAGTCCAATCCAGCCAGCGGCCCTCCCGGGGCGACCTCGGTCGCCGTAAGGTCGCAGTCTAGCCCATCGTCGTTGCGGAAAAAAGCCCCGGAGGCCGATTTCCGACGGCTCCGGCCCCGGCCGTGGGCCGCCGGATCAGCGCACGCGGAAGGGCTGGAGGTATCCGATCTCCGTCCCGCGGGCGATGTAGAGCTGCACCGTGCCGTCGCGGGACCGCGCGTAGTAATCGAAGAGTTCGCCCGCGTCCTCGGCGGAGCGCACCTCGTTGCGGTTGATGCTGAGGATGACGTCGCCCTCGCGGAGCCTCGTTCCGCGCGCCTCCTCGCCGACCGACGCGATGAGCGCGCCGGCCTCGACCCGGAGGTTGAGTTCCTGCTGGATCTGCGGCGTGACCGTGATCAGCCGGAGCCCCGCGAGCACCTCGATGCGCTCGGCCCGCCCGGTGGGCACCTCGTCCAGCCGGAAGCGCGCCTGGAGTTCACGTCCCCCCCTCTGGAAGGTCACGTCCACCGTCGATCCCACCCCGGAATCCACCAGCCCCACCTGCCAGTCGAGATCGTGGTTGATGACGCGCCCGTTGAGGGTCACGATCTCGTCCCCCGCCTGCAGTCCGGCATCGTCCGCCGGCGTCCCATCCAGGACCTCGACGACGAGCGGGCGGCCGAAGACGGACTCGGGGTCGGGCCGGTCGGTGAGCACCTGCAGTCCCGCCCAGGGCCGGCGCACGCGCCCGAACTGGAGGAGTTCCGAGGCGACGACGAGCGCCCGGTCGATGGGGATCGCGAAGCCCATCCCCTCCGACCCCCCCGAGCGCGAGAAGATCGAGCTGTTCACGCCGATGACGTCGCCGTCCGCGTTCGCGAGCGGACCGCCCGAGTTGCCCGGGTTGATCGACGCGTCGGTCTGGATCATGTCGGCGTAGAGCACCTCCTGGCCGCCAGGCGCCTGGATGTCGCGCCCCACGCCGCTGACCACGCCCGAGGTCACGGTCGCCTCGGTGTTGCGGAGGGCGTAGCCGGACGGGTTCCCCAGCGCCACCGCGGGCTCCCCGATGAGGAGGTTCGAGGACGCACCCAGCGGCGCCGCGGGCACCCGGCCCGGAGGCACCCGCACGACGGCGAGGTCGGTGAGTTCGTCGAAGCCGACCACTTCGGCCTCGAACCGCTGCCCGTCGCGGTCCACCACCTCGATGCGGTCCGCCCCGCTCACCACGTGCGCGTTCGTGATGATCGTGCCCGCGTCGTCGATCGCGAACCCGGAACCCAGGCCCGCCTCGACCCTGGAACGGCCGCCGCGGTTGAAGAAGCGGGTGAACATGTCCTGCGACTGAACGGTCCGCTCCGTCCGGAGGCTCACGACCGAGGGGAGCACGCGGACCGCGGCGATGACCGTGGGCGTCCGCCGGGCCCCCGAGATCTCGGCCAGCGACTGGGGCGCGGGCCGGTTCGCGGGGCCGGCCAGCGAGGTGCGGGCGAACGGGTTGTCCGCGGGCCGGCTCTCCTCCTCCGGCTGTCGCGGCGCGTTCCCCAGCGTGGTGACGAGCGCCCCCACCCCGAGGCCGGCGAAGATCAGGACCGTGGCCGCCACGACCACGCGCGCGGCCGCCAGCAGGATTCTCCTGACCCGATTTCCCTCGTTCATGGACTCCGATACCTCATGTCGCTCGTGACACGTTCAGGCCCGGTCGGCAAGCCGCCACACGCGCGGCGGCGACCCACACGATAACTGTACGCCAGACAACCCCCGAGGGTTCACCTTCGATGCCCCTCGGCCGGGAGCCACGGGATCCCGGGGCCGGCATTCCATTCGCCGCCGTAGCGCACGCCCGTCAGGTAGAGGCCGCCCGGCGGGGCGGGGAAGACCGGCCTCGATGCAGCTTCGCCCGCCAGCAGGCGTTCGAGGTCGTCGAACGGGCGGCGCTCCGCGGCGATCTCCACGGACGTCCCGACCAGGTAACGCACCATGTGGTGGAGGAAGCGGTCGGCGACAATCTCGAAGAAGAGGAAGGGAGGTCTGTCGAAGCGCCAGGCGGCGCTGGCGACCCGGCAGCGCGTCCCACGCTCGGGCTGCCCGGCGCGGGCGAAGCGCTCGAACGACCGTTCCCCGGGAATCGCCGCCGCCAGGCGGACGAGCGCGTCGCGGTCGAGCGGCCAGCGCGGGGTCCAGACGCGGTCGCGCAGGAACGGCCGCTTCCGGCCGCTGTCCGCGATCACGTAGCGGTATCGTCGTCCCTCCGCCTCGAAGCGCGGATGGAAATCGGGCGCCGCGTTCCTCACCCTCCGAACCGCGACATCGTCGGGGAGAATCGCCCCGAGCGCCCGGGCCAGTTCCTCCGGACTCCAGGCGGGGGGCGCGTCGAACGCGACCTCCTGCGCCGTCGCGTGAACCCCCGCGTCGGTGCGGCCCGCGAGGTCGATGCGCACGGGGCGGTCGAGGAGTTTCCCGAGCGCCTCCTCCACCTCGCGCTGGACGGTGCGCACCCCGGGCTGTAGTTGGGATCCGTGGAAGGAGGTCCCATCGTACTCGATCGTGGCCCGGAAACGGGCGGGAGGGGCGGTGGAATCCGACATGCGCGAAGATTAGCGACTTCCGGGCGACGAGGGGAAACCGATGAGGGGAAACCGATGAGGGGAAACGAGGAGGAATCGAGGTGACGAACACGATCCGGCGCGTCCTCTCCGGAGAGACCCTGGATGCCGCCGCCGCCGAAGCCACGTTCGACCGCTTCATGAGCGGCGAGGCCACCCAGGCCGAGATGGCCGCGCTCCTCGCCGCGCTCAGGATGCGCGGGGAAACGCCCGCCGAGGTGGCCGGCGGCGTCCGCGCGCTGCGGAAGGCCATGATCCCGCTCGCCCTCGACGACGACCGCATCATCGACACCTGCGGCACCGGCGGCGGCACGCTGACCACGTTCAACATCTCGACCGCGGCCGCCATCGTGGCTGCGGCGGGCGGCGTCCGCATCGCAAAGCACGGCAACCGCTCGTTCACCTCGAAGTGCGGCAGCGCCGACGTGCTGGAGATCCTCGGCGTGCCCATCGAGCTTCCTCCCGAGGACGAGAAGCGGATGTTCGAGGAAACCGGGTTCGTGTTCATGTTCGCCCCGGCCCACCACCCGGCTATGCGGCACGTGGGGCCCGTCCGCGCCGCGCTCGGCGTAACCACGATCATGAACCTCCTCGGCCCGCTCGCGAACCCGGCCGGCGTGCGGCGGCAGGTCGTCGGCGTCGCCCACCCCGATCTGCAGCGCCTCGTCGCCGACTCCCTCCTCGAACTCGGCCACGAGCGCGCGCTCGTCGTCCACGGCGAACCCGGCATGGACGAACTGAGCCCCCTCGGCCCGACCCGCGTCTTCCGCATCGAGAACGGGACGCTGTCCGAGTTCGAGGTCGCGCCGTCCGACTTCGGCTGGCCGGAGTACGCACCGTCCGACCTGGCGGGAGGCGAGCCGGAGGAGAACGCAGAACGGGTCCGTCGCGTGATCGACGGCCGCGAAGCCGGGGCCGGCCGCGCGGCCGTCGTCCTCAACGCCGCCGCCGCCTTCTGGGCCGCGGGCGCCGTGGACACCCTCGCCGCCGGCGTCGCCGCTGCCGAACAATCCATCGATTCGGGCTCCGCGGAGTCACAACTCCAATCCCTGCAATCGTTTCAACCGACGGCATAACCCCGCCGGAAGCGTCGGAGGAAAATCCGCACAGCGAAGTTTCGCCCACTCGGAACCTATTAGGAGTAGGGGGATGTGTATCCCCGTGCGATCACTTCGAGTGGTGAGGGGGTGGAATGATCTGGATTCTGGCGGATACGCGTAGCGACGCCGAGCGCATACGGCGGGCAGCCGGCGCCGCCGCTCACGTCGTCGACGGTGAGGGGGAACTCACCGCAGGCGACAACGGTGCCAGCAGCATCATCGTCGGCTGTGGGCTCCGGTCGCTGCGGGCACGAACGGAGCTGCTGGCGGATCTCGGACTGAGACGGCCCTGGGTTCCGGTGATCCTCGTGACGGATCGCGATGCTGACATCGCACGAGCGCTGATATTTTCACTCGACGGACGTTCGCTGGCACCGGAGGTGCCTGAGGCTCCCAACTTCGATGACCTCCGCGAAACAAGGCCGCTCGCCGCGATGTTCGCGTCCACGAAAGTCTCTGCAGTGCCGCCTCCCAACGCGCGGCCGAGGCGGGCTTACGACGGCGGGATCATCGCAAAATGGTATTCTCCCAACGATTTGCGCGCAGCGCGGGATGCGACGGCGCGCCTCCGGCTGTAGGAATCAACGAATGGGCATGCGTATGCGAGTGGCCAAGCGGTTTCTGAAAAGCATCCTCGTCGTTCCGCTGGCGCTCGCCTGCGCAGCTCCGGTGCCGGAAGGAGCGCCCTGGGAGGTGCCGGAGTGGACACTGCGGAGGACCGTCAGGATCGGAAGCGCCGACGATCCGATCTACGGGTTTTCGACCGTGGGCGACGTGCTGGCCGGCGAGAATAGGGTGTACGTCATTCTGCCCCAGGAGGGCAAGATTCGAGTGTTCACGCGGAGTGGAGAGTTCGTCCGCGACCTCGGTGCCGGCCAGGGCGTGGGCCCCGGCGAGTTAACGGCCCCGACAATGCTCGGCTGGGGCGGACCGGGGACCATCTGGGTCGGCGATCAGAGGCTGGGACGGTTCACGTTCTTCGATGTCGCATCCGGCGAAGCGGAGACGATTCCGTACCACGCCTATGTGTCGGACCTGCATGGAACGACAGGGTTTCAACCCCTGGTCCCGTTGTTCGATCTGCGCGCGGCGGCCATCCGGATTCCCTCGGGCACGGGAGCGGAGCGGGGGGCGTTTACGACTATGCCGCTGGTGGCGCTTGATACCGCCGGGAGGGTACGCGGCACGCTGGCAACGCTCGGGCGGGCCGTCCGCGTCGCAATCACCGCCGGTGCGGTGGACGACGGCGTGTTGCACCGCCGCCACCCTCTTGATCGCGGCGACACTTGGCAATTCGCGCGCGATGGCTCGGGTGCCGTGATCGTCCAAGGACGGAGTTGGACAGGTACGGGTCCGGCCGAGTACGGCGTGACGCGAGTGGATTCAGAGGGTGACACGCTGTTCCACCGTCGCATCGCATATGAGCCGCTCCCCGTGCCGAACGGATACTACGATCGCGATATCGAGGAGTCGCTGGATCTCCCCATCGTCGCCGACCGGCGGGAGTTCGCGGATGCCCTGCGCGAGTTCCTGGAGCGGGTCCGGTACTTTCCCCCGGTGACCAACCTTCAGATGGGAAGCGACGGCACCGTCTGGATCGCAGGGCCCGATGAAGCGGGAGAGCGGACTTGGCTCGTCTTGGAGCCCACGGGCGCGACCATCGGCCGGTTTCGGCTCCCCGCCGCATCTAGGGTGTCGGACGCCAACCGGACCGAGGCCTGGGTCGTGGAGAAGGATGCCCTCGACATCCCCTACGTTGCACGCTACGAGATCGTGTTAGACCGGCGGGAGGCCGGGGGCTGACCTCCATGCCGTTGGGTGCCGCCACCGTCGATTCGCTCGTGGCCTCGACGGAGGTCTGCTCGGGATCAGTGGGGCCTGTTCCGGGTAGTTGACTCAAGTGCGGGTTTCACGGATCTGCGTTTGAAGTGGAGGGTCCGATGCGCAACGACGCTGGCCGGATGGTGCGGGCGGGCTCGCTGGCTGCGTGGATGTTGGCGTTTGCGGTTACAGCTGGCGGCGGATCCCTCGCCGCGTTGCAGGAGGATGGCTGTGGCGGCCGCGAGTCGCTCGCGGTTGAGGTGCTCGACGATTCGGGGCTGGTGCCGATCCCGGGCGCGACGGTGGCGTTGCGCTGGACGGATGCGGAACGGCGACCGGTGCGGGAGCCGGTGGGCGCCGACGGACAGCTCGTACTCTGCGTTCCGCCGAACACGCTACAGGGCGTCCTGTGGGCCGAGTTCGGCGACGCGTCGAGCGAGGAGATGGCAGTGACCGTGGAGCCCGGAGCGGCAGTTACAGTCCAACTCCGCCTCTTGTTCGGGTCCACGGCCACGGGGCGGGTCATCGGGCAGGTTCGGGATGCGCGGAACGACCGGCCTGTTGCTGCGGCCGCGGTGTCCGTCCCGGGCCGGACGGAGGCGGCTCAGAGCAACAGCCGCGGGTATTTTGTGCTCAGCGCGCTGCCGGTGGGCGAACACGAGCTGTCGGTGCGGCATCTCGGCTACGCGCCCCTGGTCCATCGGGTGGCGGTCGAGCGGGGCGTCACGACCGAGGCCATGATCGGCTTGTCTCCGGACCCGGTGGTCCTGGCGCCTCTGGTCGCAGTCGCGACGAGGTCCCGGCGTCTGGAGATCTCGGGGTTCTACGAACGCAGAGAGTGGGGGGAACTCACGGGTGGCGGCGAGTTCTTCACCGTCGAGGACATCGAACGCCGCAACCCGCTTCGCATTTCGCACATGATCGCGGACGTGCCGGGCGTACGGCTGGGCAACTGCGGGGTACAGGCCCACGGCTGCCAGTTGTACGGCACGAGGGCATCGGCGGGCTTCGGCAACCAGGGCTGCAAGCTGAACATCTTCGTTGACGGCAACCTGGTCATTCGAGGGAGCGACGAGCGGTGGGCCGCCGAGGAGGTGCCCCCCGCGATCCTGCGCATGAGCCGCATGACCAGGGAGAATGAGACGATCAACGATTACGTCCTGCCGGCGGAGATCGAGGGGCTCGAGGTGTACACGGGTGCGGCCGTGCTCCCGGCGGAATTCTCCGGCTATGACGCCCGTTGTGGCGCCGTGGTGATCTGGACCAAATAGGCTTGTTGATTCCGGAGACGGGAACCTCCGCCCCGACGGTTTTTGGTGGGAGGTGGGTGGCCGTCGGGACGGGAACTCTCGGGGAGTCGAGAGCGGTCCTCCGTCAACTGCGGTGAGGGTTCTTCTCCGTCGTCAGTAGCGCCGGATCACTCCGATCACGACGCCCTGGATCGTGACCTGCGAGGGGTGCAGGTAGATCGGCGTGAGCGCCGGGTTTGCGGGCTGGAGCCGGATCCGGCCCTGCTCCAGGTAGATCTTCTTCATGGTGGCGTTCTCGCCATCGACGAGCGCGATCACCATTTCGCCGTTGTGCGCGGTCTCGCGCGACTGGACGATGACGTAGTCGCCGTCTCGGATCTGTTCGTCGATCATCGAATCGCCGCGCACTCGGAGCACATAGTGCTCGCTCAGTGAGCCCGCGATCATGTCTTCGGGAACGGAGACCGTCTCCTGCTCCTGGATGACCTCTATCGGCTGGCCGGCCGCCACGTTGCCGTACAGCGGCAGCTCGACCGCGGCGACCTGGAGCTTTCCTTCCACCAGTTCGACGGACCGACTTTCATTGTAGTTTTTTCGGATATACCCCTTCGCCTGCAGGTTCTGGAGATGTTCGTGCACCGTCGCGAGCGAGCGGTAGCCGAACTCCTCCGCGATCTCCTCGAAGCTCGGGGAATACCCGCGGAACCGTATGAAGCCCTCGAGGAAATCCAGCATCTCGCGCTGTCGCTTCGTAAGCGCCATCGTTATTCGCTCCGCTCGCGCTTCCGCACTGCGCGGCCCGCCGTCTCTTGCGCCGGGCCGAACGGTTACCGAAATCTACCCGAACATGCACCGAAGCGCAACCTTCCACCCGAACCGGCGCGGCCGCCGGGGTTTTGCGGCGGGATAGCGGCGGTCGCAGCTTGGCGCCCATGGCACACGACACGATTCTCGAAGAGATCCTCGCGGCGAAGCGGGAAGAGGTCGCGCGGCTCCAGTTGTTCCGGAGCGCGATTCGCGGGCAGGCCGATGAAGCCCCGCCCCCCCGCGGCTTCGAGGCGTCTCTGCGGCGGCCTGGGGAAGTCTCCGTCGTCGCCGAGTTCAAGCGGCGCTCTCCCTCCGCGGGCGACATCAACCCGTACGCCCAGGCCGCGGGCGTGGCGAGCGTGTACGCCTCCGCGGGGGCGGCCGCGATTTCGGTCCTCACGGACGAGCGCTACTTCGGCGGCTCGCTGGACGACCTGAGGTCCGCGAAGGACGCTGTGGGAGTGCCCGTCCTCCGCAAGGACTTCACGCTGGATCCCGTCCAGTTGTACGAGGCGCGAGCCGCGGGTGCGGATGCGGTGCTGCTCATCGTGCGCGCGCTCGGCGACGCCCGGTTGCGTGAACTGCTCGAAATCGCGGGCGAACTCGGCCTCGGGGCGCTCGTGGAGGCGCACGACGAGGAGGAGGTGGCGCGGGCGCTCGAAGCCGGGGCCCGGATCCTCGGCGTCAACGCGCGGGACCTCGCGACCTTCGAGGTGGATCTCGAGCGCTCGCTGCGCCTGATCGAGGAGCTTCCGGCCGACGTCGCGGCCGTGGCGGAGAGCGGGATCCGGTCCGCGGAGGACGCGGCGGCGGCGGGCTCCGCGGGGGCGGACGCGGTGCTGGTCGGCGGCTGGCTGATGGCGGGCGACCCGGCGGCGGGCGTCGAGGCGCTCGTCGGCCACCCGCAGCGGCCCCGGAGCGGCCGGATGCAGCCGGCGGGCGCCGACGCGGCGGGCGACAGCGACGGCGCGCCGTGAGCCGGGTCAGAGTGAAGATCTGCGGTCTCCGGGAGCCGGGACACGCCACGGTGACGTCCCGCGCCGGCGCGGACTACGTGGGCGTCGTGTTCGCGGGCCGGGTGAGGGAAATCACGGCCGGGGAAGCCGCCGGGGTCGTGGCGGCGCTCGAGGGCGGCACGCGCGCCGTGGGCGTGTTCGTGGACGCGGGCCCGGCGGAGATCCTCGTCAAACGGGACATCGCGGAGTTCCACATCGCCCAGCTCGCCGGCTCGGAGCCGCCCGAAGTCTGCGACCGCCTGCGGGACGAGGGACTGGATGTCTGGAAGGGTCTCCGGCCCACGTCGAGCGACGCTCTGGTCCGGGGGTGGGACGAGTACCGGGAGGCGGCGGACGCGATCCTCCTGGAGGGGTTCTCGCCGCGCGGACCCGGAGGCACCGGGACGGCCTTCCCGTACGAGTGGCTGGCGGGGCTGGAGCGGGACGGGTGTCGGCTCGCGCTCGCGGGTGGGCTGAACGCGGACAACGTGGCGCGCGCCATCCGCGACGTGCGTCCCGATATCGTCGATGTCTCGTCGGGCGTCGAGCGGGCCCCCGGGGAGAAGTCGGTCGACCTCATCCTCGAATTCCTGGCGGCCGCAAAATGAGCAGCCGCGAAATGAGCGGCCGCCAACTGAGCAGCCCGGCCCCCGGCTGGTTCGGCGATTTCGGCGGGCAGTTCGTGCCCGAGACGCTGATCCCGGCGCTCGACGAGCTCACCGCGGCCTGGGCGGAGGCGCGCGACGATCCCTCCTTCCTGGAGGCGCTCGAGGCCAGCCTCGCCCATTACGTGGGCCGGCCCACGCCGCTCTACCGGGCGCCGCGACTCGGGGCGGATCTCGGGCTCGACCTGTGGCTGAAGCGCGAGGACCTCAACCACACGGGCGCCCACAAGATCAACAACACGCTCGGCCAGTCGCTGCTCGCGAAGCGCATGAACAAGGCCCGGATCATCGCCGAGACCGGGGCGGGCCAGCACGGCGTGGCGACGGCCACCGCCTGCGCGGCGCTCGACTTCGAGTGCGCCGTCTACATGGGCGAGGAGGACATGCGCCGGCAGGCGCTCAACGTCGAGCGCATGGAGATGCTGGCCGCCGAGGTCATCCCCGTCTCCAGCGGGAGCCGGACGCTGAAGGACGCGACGAACGAGGCGATCCGCGACTGGGTCACGAACGTGGACACGACGCACTACATCATCGGCTCCGTCGTCGGCCCGGCGCCCTATCCCGAACTCGTACGCGACTTCCAGCGCGTCATCGGCGACGAGACGGTCCGGCAACTCGCCGACCATGCCGTGGAGCCGGATGCCGTGTTCGCCTGCGTGGGCGGCGGCTCCAACGCGATCGGCATCTTCGCCCCCTTCATCGAGCGCAACCGCGAGGTCGCGGCGGAGGCGCGGGTCGCCCTCGTCGGCGTGGAGGCGGCGGGGCACGGCGTCGAGACCGGCCGGCACTCTGCCTCGCTCACGGCGGGCGAGCCCGGGGTGCTTCACGGCAACTACAGCTACCTGCTCCAGGACGAAGACGGGCAGGTGATCCCCGCCCATTCCGTCTCCGCCGGCCTCGACTACCCCGGCGTCGGCCCGGAGCACTCGTGGCTCAAGGAGACGGGACAGGTCCGCTACGAATCGGTGACGGATGAGGAGGCCCTCGCGGCCTTCGCGGACCTGTGCCGGCTCGAGGGGCTGATCCCCGCGCTCGAGAGCGCCCACGCGCTGGCGGGCCTGCGGCGGGAAGCCGCGCGCTGGGCGGGGAGCCGCGTCGTCATCTGTCTCAGCGGCCGGGGCGACAAGGACGTGGAGGAAGTCGCCCGCATCCTGGCGGCGGGTGGCGAACCCGGCCTCGAACCCGGCGCTGGCGGGCGCTGACCGTGGCCTTCATCGACTACCCGGATCCGGCGGGGATTCCCGAGGAGGACCGCGTCGCGGACGATGACAACATCATCCGCATTCACGGCGTCCATAGCCGCGTCATCCGGCTCCACTACGACCTCTACCGCGAACTGATGTACGGACCGGGGCCGCTGACCCGGATCCAGCGGGAGATGATCGCGGTCGTCGTGTCGGGCCTCAACGCCTGCCGCTACTGAATTGTCCATCACGGAGAGGGTCTCCGTCGTCTGCTCGACGCGGCCAACGCCGGCGGTTCCAGCGAGGAGAACGAACGCCTCATCGCCGCCCTCGCAACGGACCAAGCGGCGGCCGAACTGGACGAGGCCGACCGGGCGATGCTCGACTACGCCGCGCGGTTGACGCTCGACCCGGGCGGCGAGCACGGATCCGCGGTCGACGGATTGAAGGCGCACGGCTTCGATGACCGCGCGATCCACGATATCTGCGCGGTCACCGCCTACTATGCGTTCGTGAACCGGATCGCCGACGGGCTCGGCGTCGAACTCGAAGACGAGGGAGGCTGACGGAAGTGGCCATGCTCCCGCCGACACCGCCTCGGGGCGCACCCGGTATGCCGGGCGCCCCCGCCGTTCCCGCGAATCTCGACCATCTGCTGCTGGGCACCGCCGACCTCGAGGAAGGGGTGGCGTGGGTGGCCGAGCGGCTCGGCGTCGAAGCCCCGTTCGGCGGCCGCCACGGGAACCTCGGCACCGCGAACCACCTCCTCTCGCTCGGGGGCGACATCTATCTCGAGATCCTCGGTCCGGACCCCGAAGCGCCGCCCCGGGACGAGCCGCTCCCGTTCGGGATCGAGGGACTCGCCGAGCCGAGGCTCGTCACGTGGGCGGCCCGCGGGACCGACCTCGCGGCGCTCGTCGCGCGGGCCTCGGGCCGGGGCGTGCCGCTGGGCCCGGTGCGGCCCGGCTCCCGGCTGCGGCCGGACGGCAGCGAACTGAGCTGGGAGATCACGGCCTTCGCCGCCGTCCTGCACGACGGTCTCGTACCTTTCTTCATCGACTGGGGAACGACGCCGCACCCGGCCCGCGCGACGCCGCCGGGCGGGCGGCTGATCTCGTTCCGGGCCGAACATCCGGACCCCGCCGCGGTACGATCCACCCTCGAGTCGCTGAACCTGGCGCTCGAAGTGGACGAGGGGCCGGAGCCCGCGCTCGTGGCGAGGATCCGTACCCTGGACGGCGACGACGTGGAGCTGCGCTAGCAGAACTGTCTTCAAGTTTCGAGGCGATATTCATGGGACTCATGAGCGATACACATCGGGCACATCGCGGCGGTCGCACGATCGGCCTGGCCGCAGGCTTCCTGACACTGGCCCTGGCCGCGGCCGGGTGCGTGGACGACCCGGCGGACCCCACGGGGCCGGAGCCGGGCTCGGATGGGACGCCGATCACGTTGGCGGCGGCCATCTCCGAGACCGGGCGGCACGGCGTGGAGGGGATCGAAGTCGTGCGCGGGTATCGTCTCGCCGTTGAGATCCTCAACGAGAAGGGCGGCATCCGCGGCCGGCCGGTGCAGCTGGAGATTCGCGATGACGGGAGCGACGCGCAGGCGAGCGCGCGCCTGTACGCGGAACTCATCGCCTCCGGCACGGTCCATGCCCTGCTGGGACCCTACAGCAGCCCGATCACGGAAACCGTCCTGGCCGTGAACGAGGCCGCGGGCATGCCGATGGTCGCGCCGATGGCGGCGGCGCCCTCGATCTGGTCCGAGCGGCAGCGGCAATGGAGCGTCCAGTTGCTGACGCCGGGACCGGCCTACCTGCAGGGTTCCGTCGAGGTGGCCGTGTTCGGCGGGGCCCGGACCGCGGCGATCGTGTACGAAAACAGTTCGTTTCCGGCATCGGTGGTCGAGGGCGTGCGCGAAGCGGTCCGCCGCCACGGACTGGAGATCGTGCTGGACCAGTCCTATGAGGTGGGAGCCGCCGACCACGAGGCGATCGCCACCGCGGCCCGGGACGCCGGCGCGGACCTCTTCATCGGCGGCGGCTACACGGCCGACGCCGCCGGCTTCGCCACCGCGGCGCCCGTCGTGGGCTACAGGCCGGTCCTCATGAGCCTGATCATCGGGCCGGGTCAGCAGCACTTCGTCGAGGACGTAGGGCAGGCCGCGCGGTGCGTCGCCGGCAACTCGCCCTGGCACCCGGCCCTCGAGACGTCCGGGTTCATCGCGGACAACGCCACCTTCGTCAGCCGCTACCAGGCGGCGCACGGCACGACACCGGGCTACCACGCGGCGGGCGGTTTCGCGGCCGTGGAACTCATGGCCGAAGGACTCGACCAGACGCTCTCCGGGCCGGGCGGACCCAACCGCGGCGCGCTCCGCGACTTCCTGTTCTCGGCCCGGACCGGGACCATCGCGGGTCCGTACGAGGTCTCCCCCCTCGGCGACGCGGAGGCCGGGGCCCAGCGAGCGCTCAAGGGGTTGCAGGTCCAGTGGCAGGACGACGGCGCCGGCGGGCTCGCCCTCCGGATCGTTCATCCGTGGGCCGCCGCCAACGCCACCCCCTGCTACACGCGCTGATCGCGGCCCGGTGGACATCGCGCTGATCTCCGTCTCCATCGACCTCGGCGCCGGACGCCGGGGCGTGGACATGGGTCCTTCCGCTCTGCGCATCGCCGGGATCAGCCGGGAGATCGAAGCCATCGGCCACCGCATCGTCGAACTGGGCACCGTGACGGCCGGCGGGCTGGAGACCACCGACGCAGGCGAGCACGAGTTGCGCTTTCTGGACGAGATCGTCCACGTCGCGGAGGAGACGCGGAGGCTCGCGCGCGAAGGGTTGGCCCGGGGCTGCACGCCGCTCGTGCTCGGCGGAGACCATTCGCTCTCGATCGGATCGGTGGCGGCGGTCGCCGACCACCACCGGTCCCGGGGGGCGTCCATCGGCGTCATCTGGGTGGACGCCCACGCCGACATGAACCGCCCCGGCACCACGCCCACCGGCAACATCCACGGGATGTCGCTCGCGGTGCTGCTGGGGCACGGGGAGCCGCAACTGACCCGCGGCGCGGCGAGCGTCGCGCCCGAAAACGTGAGCGTCCTGGGCGCGCGGTCGCTGGACGCCGGCGAAAAGCGGCTCGTCCGGGAGCTCGGCGTCCGCGTGTTCACGATGTCGGAGATCGACGAGCGCGGCGTGGGGGCCTGCATGGACGAGGCCGTGGAGCGCGCCGGCGCCGGCACGTCCGGGTTCCACCTCTCGTTCGACGTCGACGCGCTCGACCCGCGGATCGCCCCCGGCGTGGGGACGCCGGTGCGCGGCGGCCTTACCTACCGCGAAGGGCACCTGGTGTGCGAGAAGGCCGCGCACTCGGGAAAGCTGCTGAGCCTCGAACTCGTCGAGCTCAACCCCATCCTCGACCACCGCAACCAGACCGCCGAACTCGGAGTCGGCCTCGTCGCCTCCGCCCTCGGCGCCGCAATCCTCTAGCGTCGTCTCCTTGCCGGGGATGCGGCAGTGACATTACTATGACTGCAGTGACATTCATTGACATTGCATCGATGTACGTGAGAGACATCGGAGAGACCAGCACCATGGATCAGATCACCGCGCGCGTCCCGCACGAGATGGTCGAAGCGCTGGATGCCGCGGCGTCAACGCTGAGGCGCAGCCGGGCCGACGTGGTTCGCCAGGCCCTGGAGCGATATCTGGAAGACTTCGATGACCTGACGGCTGCCGTGGAGCGGTTGCGTGACCCCAGCGACCCGGTACTCGACTGGGATGAGGTCAGGGGTGGCCTACTCCGTTCGGATTAAGCGGAGCGCGGTCAAGGCGCTTGGCCGGATTCCGAAGCACGACCGCGTGCGCATCGTGGACGCCATCGACGGACTGGCGGAGCATCCCCACGCGGGCAGTTCCCTGAAGGGAGGCCTGCGCGGGCTTCGGCGCATCCGGGTCGGCGGCTACCGCGTGGTGTACGAGGTGCAGGACGCGACGCTCGTCGTTCTCGTCGTACGCGTCGCACACCGCGGAACCGTCTACCGTCCGCTCTGACCGACCTCTACCGTCGGCTTCCGGCTGGCCGCCGCTCGGCTCATCTCCGATAATTCCAGGTCTGACCACGGGCCGCCCAAGAAGCCGAAGGAGCGAAGGATGAAGACGAAGTTCGGAAGCGCCGTCCTGCTGACAGCCATCGCCGCCGGAGCGCTCGCCGCGGACGCGGCGGCCCAGACCCGCCGGCTGTCCCTCGACCACTACATGGACATGGAGTCGGTCTCCAACCCCCGGATCTCGCCGGACGGGTCGAGGATCGTTTACACCCGCGGGTGGGTGGACAAGGTCAACGACCGCCGCGAGTCGTCCCTCTACATGATGAACGCGGACGGCAGCCGGAAGCGGGCGCTCCTCGAGGGCGGCGGGGCGCGCTGGTCGCCCGACGGCACGCGCATCCTGTACACGGCGGCGGGCGAGCCCTCCGGGAGCCAGATCTTCGTGCGCTGGATGGATGAGGAGGGCGCCACGACACAGGTCACGCGCCTCGAGAACGGCCCCTCCTCGCCCCTCTGGTCGCCCGACGGAGAGTGGATCGCCTTCACGAGCCGGGTGAACGACCGCGCGGACTTCGCCGGCGTCGATCTTCCGTCGCGGCCGGATGGGGCGACGTGGACCACGGGCCCGAAGATCGTGGAGCGCGCCGGCTACAAGCGCGACCGCCAGGGGTACGTCGACACCGGCTGGACGCACGTGTTCGTCGTCCCCGCCGACGGGGGCTCCGCCCGCCAGCTCACGACGGGGGACTGGAACCACGGCGGGATCGCCTGGAGCCCCGACGGGACCGAGATCTACTTCTCCTCGTACCGCGTCCCCGACTGGGACCGGCCCGAGCACTGGCAGGAGTCGGAGATCTACGCGGTCTCCGTGGCCTCCGGCGAGATTCGCCAGCTCACCGACCGGCGCGGCTCCGACGCGGGCCCCGTTCCCTCGCCCGACGGCCGCCTCATCGCGTACAGCGCCGGGGACGAGCACCGCGACACCTACCGGAACGGCAGAATCCACGTCATGAACCGGGACGGATCCGGCTCGCGGCTCATCTCCGGGGACTATGACCGGCAGTCCGGCGGCTTCCAGTGGGCGCCCGACGGGAGCGGCCTCTACTTCAACGTGAACCGGGAAGGGTACCGGCAGCTCCACTTCGTCTCCGTCGACGGCGGCGTCACGCAGCTTACGGAGGGGGCGCATCTCTTCTCCCTCACCTCCTTCTCGGACGACGGCACGGCGGTCGGCACGATCTCCACGGACCACGAGCCCGGCGACCTCTACCGCTTCTCCCTGTCGGACCCGGGCCGGACCACCCGCCTCACGGAGGTCAACGCGGACGTGCTCCACGGCGTGACTCTCGGCGAGGTGGAGGAGGTCTGGTACGAGTCGACGGACGGCTTCCGGATCCAGGGCTGGATCGTGAAGCCGCCCGACTTCGACCCGAACCGCGAGTATCCGCTGATGCTCGCGATCCACGGCGGGCCGCACGCGATGTACAACGGCGGGTTCAACTTCGCCTTCCAGGAACACGCCTCGAACGACTACGTCGTCCTCTATACGAACCCGCGGGGAAGCACGGGATACGGGACGGAGTTCGCGAACGCGATCAACCACGACTATCCGGGCGCGGACTTTCCCGACCTCATGGGCGGGGTCGACGAGATGCTGCGGCGCGGCTACGTGGACGAGGACAACCTGTTCGTGTACGGGTGCTCGGGCGGCGGCATCCTCACCTCGTACATCGTCGGGAACACGGACCGCTTCCGGGCCGCCTCGGCGAACTGTCCCATCGTGAACTGGATGTCGGCGATGGGGACGTCGGACGCCATCGCCTATCTGCGCACCTTCGAGCAGCCTTTCTGGGAGGACCCGGAGGAGTGGATGGACCGGTCTTCGATCTTCTACGTCGGGAACGTGACGACGCCGACGATGCTGATGACGGGGGAGATGGATCTGCGGACGCCGATGGGTCAGACGGAGGAGTTCTACCAGGCGCTGCACTACGAGGGCGTGCCGACGGTCATGGTGCGCTTCCAGGGGGAGTGGCACGGGACGAGTTCGCGCCCGTCGAACTTCCTGCGCACGCAGCTCTACCTGAGGAAGTGGTTCGAGCAGTGGGGGACGCACCGGCCGGCCGTGACGACGGAGGAGGACGCGGAGGACGCGGAGGGTGCAGAGGACGCGGAGGACAACGGCTCTTGAGCGTTCCCCGCGGCGCCATGCCCGCCACGGCCCCCGTCGCCCGCGCCGGATCGCGCATCGGGGGCGCGTTCGAGGGGCGGGAAGCGGGGGCGGCGTTCATCCCCTTTCTGTCCAGCGGGTTTCCGGGACCGGGGGACACGCCGCGACTGCTGGAGCGGCTGGCGGCGGACGGCGCGGACATCATCGAACTCGGGATCCCGTTCAGCGACCCGCTCGCGGACGGGCCCACGATCCAGGCCGCGAGCTGGCGGGCGCTGGAGCAGGGCGTCACGGTCGAGTCCACGCTCGACCAGCTGGCCGGGATCTCGGCCGATCTGCCGCCGGTCGTCGTCTTCTCCTACCTGAATCCGATTCTTCGCATGGGAGTGGAGCGCTTCCTGGCGCGGGCGGAGGCCGCGGGGGCTGCGGGACTCCTCGTCACCGACCTCCCCGTGGGTTCGCACCCGGCGCTGGAGCGGCGGCTGGCCGCCGGGTCGCTCGACCTCATCCCGCTCGCGGCCCCCACCACGCCGCGGGCCCGCCTCGAGACGATCCTCGGCCACGCCTCGGGGTTCCTGTACTACATTTCCCGCCTCGGCGTCACGGGCGCGCGGAAGGCGCTCGACGCCTCGCTTGAGGACCAGGTGAGAGGGCTCCGGAAGATGGTGCGGCTGCCGGTGGCGGTGGGGTTCGGGATCTCGACGCCGGAGCAGGCCGCCGCGGTCGCGGGCATGGCCGACGGGGTCGTCGTCGGATCCGCGCTCATCGCAGCTTTGGGCCGCGGCGAGACCGCCTTCGCGGAGCTGTCCGCCGCCCTCGCCGCCGCCGTACACGAGAACGATTCCTGGAGGAAGGCAGAATGATGGCTCGCTCGCGACACCTCGCAGTGGTTGCGCTGCTCGCGTGCGCCGCGACCGTACCGGTGGCGGGGCAGGATGGGTTCGGGGCGGCGGTATGGGCGCCGGCGGCGGACGAGATCCTCGTCCTCAAGCCGGAGTTCGGCCGGGGGGCCGCCTCGGTGCTCGTGTTCGGGAAGGGCGACTCCGGCTGGTCGCAGATCCAGGAGGTGTGGTCGGCGGGCTCGCTGCTCGGGGAGTCGTTCGGCCGCACGCTGGCGCCGGTGGAGGGCGGATTCCTCGCGGCGAGCGGGGATCCGCAGGTGATGATCGGCGCGTACGGGTTCGCGCGCGGGGCGGACGGGGCCTGGGCGGAGTCGGGTGCCCTGCCGCTGCGGGACGAAGCCGCCGCGGCCCCCGAAGAGATGAGCATGGGCAGGGTGATGGCGATCCTGCAGCCGCCGGCGCGCGTCGTCGCGGCGGACGGGGATGTGGCGCTCGTCTCGGCGCCGGGCGGGCAGGGCGCCGGCACCGAGGTGCGGGTCTACGCGCGCGGGGCGGACGGCGCGTGGAGCGACGCGGGCACGCTGGAGGCCGGAGACCTGCGGGCGAACGCCCGGTTCGGGGCGGCGCTGGCGATCCGCGGCGGGCTCGCGGCGGTCGGGGCGCCGGGGCAGGGAGGTTCGGGCACCGTGTACGTGTTCGTGCGCGGGGCCGGCGGGGGGTGGACTCGTGAGGCGGCGCTCGAGGCGCCCGCGCTGAGCGGGGGCGCCGGGCTGGGCTCCAGCGTGCTCTTCACCGGGGACGACGAACTCGCCGTGGGCGCGCCCTCCGCGGATGGGTCGGTCGGCCGCGTGGTGCTCTTCGCCCGCGGGGCGGGGGGCGGCTGGGCCGAGACGGCGACACTGCGGCCCGGGGACCCGGGGCCCGGCCAGCGCTTCGGGACCGCGCTCGCCGCCGCCGCGGACGAACTCATCGTCGGGGCGCCCGGCGCGGACGACGGCCGGGGCCGGGTGGACGCCTTCACCCGCGCGGATGCGGGCGACGAATGGCGCGCCGCGCACGCGTTCGCGCCCCGGGAGACGGGCCTCGTGGCCGGCTTCGGTGCGGCCCTCGCCCTTCGCCCCGGCCTTGCCGTGGTCGGCAGCCCGGAATCCGAGGGCAGCGCGGGGCTTGCGGCCGTCTACGAGGCGGCGGAGGACGGCGCCTGGTCGGGGCCGGTCTGGCTGCGGCCCGGGACACCGCCCGTCGCCGTGACGTCGGCCGAGGTGCGCTGCGAGGACGACCGCGCGGCCGGCTTCGACTGCGCGGATGTGGACCTTCAAGCGTATCTGCCGCTCGCCTCGATCGGCGCCGAACCCGGGGAGCGCGTGAGCGACGCGTGGGGCTGGACGGACCCCGAGACGGGCCGCGAGTACGGCCTCGTCGGCCGTTCGGGCGGGGCCGCGATCGTGGACGTCACTGACGCCGTCAACCCCGTGTATCTCGGCGTCATCCCTGCGAACCGCAGCGGCGCCCGCGACCTCAAGGTCTACGCCGACCACCTCTTCTTCACGGGGGACGGGGCCGGCGCCCACGGCCTCGTCGTCTTCGACCTCACCCGCCTGCGCGACGTGGCGAATCCCCCCGTGGAGTTCGCGCCCGACCTCCGCTGGGACGAAATCGGCAGCGCCCACAACCTCATCATCGACACCGGCGCGGGCACCGCCTTCACCGTCTCCACGAGCGGGGATGGGCACACCTGCGGCGGCGGCCTCGTGATGATCGACATCAGCCAGCCGCTGGCGCCCGAGTTCGCCGGCTGCTACACGGACACCGAGGGGCTCATCTTCCAGGGGCGGACGCACGACGCGCAGTGCCTCGTGTACGACGGGCCCGACACGGACTACCGGGGCCGGGAGCTGTGCTTCGCATCGAACGAGACCGCGCTCCGGATCGTCGACGTCACGGACAAGGCGAACCCGCGCCCGATCTCGGCCGCCGCGTACCCCGGCGTCGCGTACATTCACCAGGGGTGGCTGAGCGACGACCGGCGCTACTTTTTCCTCGACGACGAACTCGACGAACTCGTCGGCACCACGGACCGGACGAAGACAATCGTGTGGGATGTGACCGACCTTGATGACCCCGTCGTGATCGCGGACTACTACGGACCGAACAACGCGACGGACCACAACCTCTACGTGAAGGGCGACCGGATGTACCAGGCCAACTACCAGGCCGGCTTCCGCGTCATCGACATCAGCGACCCCGAGAACCTGCGGGAGGTCGGGCACTTCGACACCACGCCGTACGGGGCCGATCCTCCCGGCTTCAACGGGGCATGGACCGCGTTCCCCTACTTCGAGAGCGGGACCGTGCTCGTGACGAGCATGCTCGAGGGCGTATTCCTCCTCAAACCGAGGCGAACCGAACTCGTCCCCTGAAGGTGGACCCAACAGCGACGGAGATCGGATGACGGCAAACGGATGCATCGTTCACTGCGGCGGCGACGGCCCGCTGCTCGTTCGGAGCCCGCTGCGCGTTCTAACGGCGGGAGCGGAAGACGGGATCGCGAAGCCGAAGGCCGCGCTGTGCCGCTGCGGGCAGTCGGCGAACAAGCCGTTCTGTGACGGGGCGCACCGCGACATCGAGTTCCGGGCCTCCGGGCCGATCGACACGAGCCGCGCGGCGTCGGAATCGGAGTCGGCGTCTGGGGCGCCGTCCGGCGAGGAGGCCGGGGAAGCGGTCGTCACGGCGCACGCGAACGGTCCGCTGCACTTCGATGGCGTCGTGGAGATCAGCGGGGAAGGGCACGAGGGGTCCGCGGTCTTCCGGCAGCCCTGGCTCTGCCGCTGCGGCGCGTCGAGCAACAAGCCGTTCTGCGACGGGTCCCACAAGGAGATCGGGTTCGAGGCGGAGGGACTCTGAGGCGTGGCGGGTCCGGGGCCCACTGCCGAGCCGGGGTCGCTCGCCTTTCATCCTCTCCTCTATGTCGCGTGGGCCGACGGGGAACTCGCGGCCGAAGAACTCGCCATGCTGCGCGGGCACCTGCGCCAGGCGGGGGTTGCCGAAGGAGCCCTCGCGGAGTGGCTCGATCCCGACGCGCCCCCGTCGGCGGAGCGGCTCCTCCACCTCCTCGATGAGGTGCGGCGGCGGGCGGCGGACATCTCGCCCGAGCGAAGGCGATCCCTCACCGAACTCGGCATCGCGATCGCGAAGGCCGACGGCGCCCACCCCACGCGGGAGGAGCGCGCGGCCATCCTCCGCATCGAGGAGGCGCTGGGTCTGGGCGGTCCGGACGCGGTGGCGACGCTCTTCGACCCGGTGCGCCCGATCGCGCCGCTACCCGACGTCCAGCCGCGGTTCGACCCGGGCGCGATGGCGCGCTTCCTCGGCGGCCCCGCTCCGGAGACCCGGCAACGTGTGCGCGCGCTCCTCTCGGACGGACGGTTCGAGACGGTCGCCGGCCTCTCGACCGACGACTACCGCGCACGCGTCTCAGAGTGGTGCCGGGTGCTCGCCGACGAGGGACTCGGGGCCCTCAGCTATCCCGCGGAGTTTGGGGGCGGGGACGATCCGGCGGCCTTCCTCGCCACCTTCGAGACGCTCGCCTTCTTCGACCTCAGCCTGCTCACGAAGTTCGGCGTCCAGTTCGGGCTCTTCGGCGGCAGCATTCACCAGCTCGGGTCCCGGCGACACCACGAGAAATACCTGAGGGACGCGGGCACGCTGGCGCTCCCGGGGTGCTTCGCGATGAGCGAGACGCTGCACGGGTCCAACGTCCAGGACATTCAGACGGCGGCGGTCTACGATCACGGGACGGAGGAGATCGTCGTCCACACCCCGGTGCCGGGAGCGCGCAAGGACTACATCGGGAACGCCGCGCGGGACGGCCGGCTTGCCACGGTGTTCGCGCAACTCGAGGTCGAGGGGGAAGGGCGCGGCGTACACGCGATCCTCGTCCCCATCCGCGGCGAAGACGGGGAGCCGCTGCCCGGCGTGACGATCGAGGACTGCGGGGAGAAGCTCGGCCTGAACGGCGTGGACAACGGACGCCTCCACTTCGATCGCGTGCGCGTGCCGCTCGGGAACCTCCTCGACCGCTTCGCCTCCATCGACGACGACGGGGCCTATCGGAGTCCGATCGCGAGTCCGGCCCGCCGCTTCTTCACCATGCTCGGCACCCTCGTCAGCGGCCGGGTCGCCGTGGGGAGCGCGGCGCTCAGCGCGACGAAGGTCGCCCTCACGATCGCGGTCCGGTACGGCGCGCGGCGCCGGCAGTTCGGTGCGTCCGGCGAGGCCGAGCGCATCCTGCTCGACTATCCCGCCCACCAGCGGCGACTCCTCCCGCGCCTCGCCACGACGTACGCGCTCAACTTCGCCCTCCACGACCTGCAGGCCGAGTACCTGGCCGCCGTGACGGCGGAGGCGGGGGGCTCCGGCGAACCGGAGGCAGGGGATATGGCGCGGCGGCGACGCCTGGAGGCGGCTGCGGCCGGGCTCAAGGCCTGCGCCACGTGGCACGCGACGGACACCATCCAGGCATGCCGCGAGTCGTGCGGGGGGCGCGGCTACCTCGCGCACAACCGGTTCGCCGCGCTCAAGGCGGACAGCGACGTATTCACGACCTTCGAGGGCGACAACACCGTCCTCATGCAACTCGTGGCGAAGGATCTCCTCACGGGCTTCCGCCAGCAGTTCGGGGATCTCGGCGCGCTCGGGATCGCGCGCTTCGCCGCCGCCCGCGCCCGCCGCGCGATCGCCGAGCGCAACTGGATCATCGCACGGAAGACGAGCGAAGCCCACCTCCGCGACCCCGGCTTCCAGGACGCGATTCTCGACGCCCGCCGCTCGGACCTCGTGCTTTCGCTCGCGCGGCGGGTCCGGCACCGGATCGCCCGCGGGATGACCGCGTTCGATGCGCTCACGGACTGCCAGCACCACGCGCTCACGGCCGCACGGGCCCACGTCGAGTGCGAGATCCTGCGCTCGATGACCGCCGCCGAGCGGCGGACGCCGAGTTCCGGCGTCGCGGAGTGGCTCGAGCGGCTGCGCTGCCTCTATGCGCTCGCCGCGATCGAGCGCGAGGCGGCGTGGTTCCTGGAGCAGGGCTACCTGGATCCCCCCAAGAGCAAGGCCATCCGCCGCACCGTGACCGCGCTCTGCGCCGAAATCCGCCCCCAGGCTCTCCCCCTCGTCGACGCCTTCGACGTCCCCCAATCCAGTCTCGGAGGCTCCATCGGCCTCTAGCATGTCCTGATTCGGAGTCAGGCTCCGGATCGGGACACTCTGGCAGCCCGCAACCGCAACTCCGAACACACTCTCGGGAGGCAGCATGACAGAAGCAGATCGACCACCTCCGACCGCGTCACCGTATCAGATCTTCATGCTGGTCTGCTGCGTGCTCGTGCTCGTGGCTCTCGTCCTGGAACTCGCGCTGCCGCTGGACCCCGAGATCCTGCGCATCCTCTTCTACGCGGACACGGCATTCTGCGTCGTCTTCTTCGCGGACTTCCTCCTTTCCCTCGCTCGGGCCAAGGACCGCAAGCGATACATGCTCACCTGGGGCTGGATCGATCTCCTCTCCAGCCTGCCCGCCATCACGGAACTCCGCGCGTTCCGAATCGGCCGCGTACTGCGGATCCTGAGGTTCCTCCGCGCCGCGCGCGCCGCGAGGGTCGTCGGCTCGTTCTGGATGGGACGGCGGGCACAGACCACGGCGCTCGTCGCCGTGTCCGTCGCGATCCTGACGGTCGTGGGCGCGAGTATCGCCGTCCTTTACCTCGAGCGGGCGGCGGGGGGCGAGATCGGCTCGGGTCCGGCTGCGCTGTGGTGGTCCTTCTTCACGGTGATGACAGGCCAGCAGGGCGACCCGTTTCCGGTCACCGCGGCAGGGCGCGCCATCGGCCTCGCCCTCATGACGGTCGGCGCGGCGCTCGTCGGAACGCTGACCGCCACGCTGGTGTCCTGGGTGATCCGGCCGCGGGAGGACGCGAAGGACCGCCAGCTGAACGCGATCCGCGAGGAAATGGCCGCGATCCGAGCACTCCTCGAGGCCCGCTGACCCGAAGCCGGGCGGCGCCGGAGAAAGTCTTGCCTTTTCGATGCCATAGAACTACAATTGTAGCTACAGAATGGCGGAACGTTCCTGAGGGATGGGGAGTGAGGTGGGGTCGTATGAATGGGATCGCGAGAAGAGCGAGGAGAACCGGCGTAAGCACGGGCTGAGCTTCGACGATGCTCCCATCGTCTTGGGCGGTCCGTGCTTGACCTTCGCAGACACTCGTTTCGAATACGGAGAGGAACGCTACATCACGTTCGGTTTCTTGCGCGGTCGAATGGTGGTCATCGCACACACTCCACGTGACGAGACCACACGGATTATTTCGATGAGAAAGGCCAATAGCCGTGAGCAACGAGCCTATCAAGAGCGATCTGAAGCGAATCGATCGGATGCGTGATGACGATATCGATTACTCCGATATCCCCGAGGTCAACGCAGCCTTCTTCGAGACCGCCCGTGTGGTGGTTCCGCCTGGCAAGAAGCAGGTCACGGTCCGCCTGGACAGCGATGTCCTGACGTGGTTGAAGAGTCAGGGCAGGGGCTATCAAACCCGGATCAACGCCATCCTGCGCGCGTACTACGAGGCCCACGCAGAGTAGTCGACACTACACAGGTAGCCTCTGCGCCAGGTCCAACGCGTTGACCGGCCCATACACCTTGGGGCGTGGTCGCCCTACGCCGGAGAGACGCCGGGGATGAAATACGCGGTGATAGTCGAGAGAGCCGGAAACAACTATTCGGCATACGTCCCGGACCTGCCCGGTTGCGTCGCGACCGGGGACACGAGGCGAGAGGTTGCCCGGAAGATGCGGGAGGCGATCGCCTTCCATCTCGACGGTCTGCGAGAGGACGGAGCGCGGATCCCGAGCCCGCGGACTGTCGCCGGACGTCAGCTCGCTGGGGGTTCCGGGCGTAGGAGTTGAGTGGCGAGGTTGAGGGCGTCGGTCGGCCAGTACACCTTCGGGCGCGGGCGCCGGACGCCGGGTCGGCCCGCTTCCGGGCGGCAGCGGAGGATCGGCCCGGTCCAGCGCGCGGGCACCGCCTCCAGCCCGTGGACCGCGCCCAGGAGCGCCCCGCAGATCGCGGCGTTCGTGTCGGTGTCGCCGCCCCGCATCACGCTGTCGATGACGCCTTCCTCGAGCGATGGGGCGTGCCGCAACTGCCACAGCGCGTTACGGAGCGCGATCAGGACCCAGCCCATGTGCGTCATGTAGTCGTCCGGCGGCCCGGCGGCGGCCGCCGCGACGCACTCCCGCACCGCCGCGCAGATCTCCTCCTCGTTCGCCCACGCCGCGATCCGTTCGTACAACTCGCGCGGCGTCGGGCCGCTGTCGATCGCGTGGGCGAGCGCCATCGCGAAGAGGGCGTTCGCGTCGAGACAGACGCGGTTCGGGTGCGTCAGGCGGGCGTCTTCCCGCGCCCAGCGCGCGACGGTGTCGAGTGGATGACGGGAGCCGAAGATGCCCAGCGGAGCGATGCGCATGAGCGCCCCGTTGGCCTGGCTCTCGCGGCGCGGATTTCCGAGCAGGCCGTCGCGGATCGTCAGGCCGCAGTCGAACGGGTCCGAGTCGAGCCACTCGCAGTAGGCGCGGTTCGCCGCCTCCGGGTCGTACGTGCCGCGAGCGATCAGCGTGCGCGCCAGCGCGAGGGCCATCTCGGAGTCGTCCGTCGGCTGCCCCGCCTGCGTGTCGAACGTGCCCCCGTCCCGGAGGTCGCGGATCCCCTCGGGATGGAGGTCGCGGATGTCCTCGGCCGACTGGAACTCGACGAGGCTGCCGAGCGAATCGCCGGCGATCTGGCCGATGAGGCAGCCGCGGGCGCGGTCGAGCTTCGGGTCCCGGTCACGAGACGTTCCCGCGGGAACGTCGGCCGCCTTCGCGTTCATGCGTCCTCCGTGCGCCGGGCCATCGCCTTCACGAGGTCCGAATCCGGTTCGACGAAGATGGTTTGCACGCGGTCCGCGGTCACCGTGCCCGGCGGGGACTTCCGCGGCTTGCGGACGTACTTGCGGCGGGTCCAGATGACCGGGGCCGTGCGGTTGTGGCGGGCGCCGCTGTGAACCGCCGCCGCGGTCGCGGCCTCGAGCAGGTCGCGGCGCGGCGGGTTCTCGTCCCTTCGCCCCCAGCGCAGAATGACGTGCGCGCCCGAGGCCTGAGAGGCGTGCAGCCAGATGTCGTCCGGTGCGGAGTGGCGGAAGGTGAGGTCGTCGTTGTCGCGGGGGCCGCGCCCGACCCGGATCTCCAGCCCGCCCGAGGACCGGAGCCGCGTGTAGGGTATCCGGAGTTCGGGCCCCCCGGCCCGTGTCCCGCCCGCGCGGGTGCGCACCGGCTTCCCCCCGGCCGCGGACCACAGGGCGTCCGATGGGCCGGACTCGGCGAGCCGCTCCAGGTGGGCGTCGAACTCGGCCGCGCGCTCACGGGCCGTCGCGACCGCGGCGGGCAGCCGCTCCAGCGCGCGCTCCCGGCGCCGGGCCTCGTCGAAGAAGGCCTCCGCGTTGGCGACGGCATCGCGGGCGGGGTCGAGCGCGATCTCGCGCGGAGCGCCATCGAAGTCCGGCAGCGTCACGGCGGAAGCGCCCTTCGGCACCTCATCCTTGCGGGCGAGAAGGATCTGGCCGAGGAGGCGGGGCTCGTCCGGCGGACCCGCCGCGGCCAACTGCCGCTCGAGCGCGGCGGCCCGGCGCCGGTGCCGCTTCCGGCGGGCGCGGAGGCGCTTCCGGATCTGCGCGGCTTCGTCCCCCGCGTCGTCGTCGTCGGCCGCCGCGGGGAGGGCCTGAAGCGCGGGGGCGGGGCCGCCGCCGGGGGCGAGCAGTTGCGCGGCCGCGTTCAGCAGTCCGGCGGCGGACCCGCTGCCGGCCCCGGCGGGGTGCGGATAGGGCTGGGGGCCCCACGGGCGGTCGAGCACGAAGGCCGGCCGGGGCGGCGCGCCCGGCGCATCGGACGCGGCCGGGTCGCCCGAAGGCGCCGCCGCGAGCGCGTGCAGGGCCCGGTATCGCGCGTACGACTCCGCCGGGTCGGAGCCGGCCAGGATCCAGTCGACGTTGAGCGCGCTCGTCCACGCCCACGTCCGCAGCACCGCCCGCCGGCGGTCGGCCTCGTCTCCCGCCAGCACGGCGGCCCATTCCGCCTCCGATGGCGGCGCGTCCACCGCTCGCCGCGCGGACGAGGGCGGCACGTACGGCGCCCCGCGACGCAGCGAGCGGTCGCCCGCATCCCGCGCCAGGAGCGCCGCTTCGATGCGCCACGCCGGGCGGGAATCGCCGCCGGGCTCCCCGGCACCGGACTCCCCGGCGGCGGACTCCGCTCGCCGGCAGTGCAGGGCGTTCCGGCGGCGGGCCGGGAGTTCGATCGCCAGCATCTCCCACGGCCGCCCCGCCCGGTCCCCGAACGTCAGGAGCAGGGCCCGCTCGTCCGCCGGCGCCCGCGCGTCCACGAGCGACAGGCGTCCGACCCGGAGCCTCTTCCCCTCCACCCCCGAGGCCGGCGCATCGGCGCCGAGTTCGAGGATGTACCCATGCAGCGGATGCAGCATCGCGACGAGCCGCGACCCGTCCTCGAAGACGAGTTCCACGGCGCGCCGCCCCGATGCCATGCGGAGGCCGGCGATCCGGACGCCCCGCCAGCGGTCGAGGATCTCGCCGGCGAGGGCCCGGGCGAGGAGGGAGTCGTATCGGATGCCCATTGCAGGTATATTCGGGACCCCGCGCGATCCCGACAAACTCACCGATCGAGACGAACCTCACGTGGACAACCTGCACCCGATCATCCACGCGGCCGGCGCCGAGGAACGCCTCCCCGACTGGGCCGTCATGAGCCCCGCGCGCATCCGCCATGCCGGACGCGTCGGCACGTTGATGGGCGACTGGGCGGAAGCCCTCGGGCACGGCGCGGCGACGCGGATCCGCTGGCGCGCGGCGGGCCTTCTGCACGACGCGCTCAAGGAGGAGGGTGTGGACGTCCTGCGACCCCTCGTCAACGGAGCGGAGGAGTGGCCCGACGCGCTCCTCCACGGTCCGGCGTGCGCGAGCCGGCTGCGCGCGGACGGTGTCGACGACGAGCCGCTCCTGCGAGCCATCGCCTTTCACACCACCGGACACCGGGATCTCGGCGCCCTCGGGCAGGCCCTCTACATGGCCGACTTCCTGGAGCCGGGCCGCCCCGCCTCGGCCGAGGAGCGCGCCGGCCTGCGCCGCCGCATGCCGGACGACTGGCACGCCGTTCTGGTCGACGTCGCGACCGCGAAGATCGGCGTTCTCATCGACGCCCTGATCCCCGTTTCCGCCGTCACCGCCGGGTTCTGGGAGGCGATCACCGCCCCGCGCTGACGGCCCGTTTTTCGCAAATCGCCAAACGGTTGATTAGATTGCCGGGGACGGCGGGACACACGTGGTTTGAGGCGGGGTGGCCGGCACGGTCGATGGGCGGACGGGAGGACGACGGGAGGCGACAAAGTGCTTTCGAGGTCCAGACGGCGGTCCAGGCGGGAAACTCGACGAGGTCCCGAGGGTCGTGCCCGCTATCGCAGGCGGCAGGGCGCTTTCCAGCGAGTGGCTTCCGCGTTCCGGGGACTGATCACGACGGCGATCCTCATCGGCGCCGGCGCCTTCATCGGTCTCTTCTGGGAGGAATGGAAAGTCGTGCGGCTCGCGGTGCTCGCCGGGGCCGGACCCGTACCGGCCGCGACCGCGGCGGGCGCGGGGGAGGACGGTCCCGCAGCGACGGATTCGGCCACCGGGGAGATTCCCGGACGGGGCGACTTGACGGACCGGATCAAGGTCGAAGTCCTCAACGGGGCCGGCGAGAGGGGGCTCGCGCGTCAGTTCGCCGACCGGCTCCGGCTGCTCGGCTTCGACGTCGTCGCGACCGGTAACGCCGAGCACTTCGACCACGAAGTCACACACGTCCTGGATCGGTCGGGCCGTCTCGGCGCCGCGCTCGCCGTGGCCCGCGAGCTGAGTACCGACTCGCTCGCCGTCGCCATCGATCCCGAGCTCTTCCTCGATGCGAGCGTGGTCGTGGGGGGCGACTGGTCCGGCCTGCTCGTCAACCTCGGAAAGGACTGAGCCGCACCCGCGTTCCGGCGGCAGGCATCAGCTCTCCCGCGCCAGACGCAGCTGTCCGCACGCGGCGGCGATGTCCCGTCCCCGCGGCCTCCTCACCGCATTTCCCACCCCTCGCGCGGCCAGCGCCTCCGAGAAACGCGCGATCCCCTCGGCGGAACTCGGCCCCCACTCCGGACGCGACGGAATCGGGTTGAAGGGGATGAGGTTCACGAAGCAGATGAGCCCCCGTGCCAGCCTCGCCAGCGGCTCCGCCAGCGCCGGGTCGTCGTTCACCCCCCGGATGAGCGTGTACTCGAAGCTGATGCGCCGGTTCTTGTAGCTCTGGTACGTGCGCAGGGCGTCGAACAGCTCCGGCAGCGGGTAGCGCTTCTCGATCGGCATCAGCTCCAGCCGCAGTTCGTGGGACGGCGCGTGCAGCGAGACGGCGAGTTCGAACGGCTCCGATCGCCGGGCGAGTTCCAGAATCCCGGGGATGAGACCGACGGTCGACACGGTGATCCGCCGAGCCCCGAGACCGAACCCTCCGTGCAGCGACGCGAGCGATCCGATGACCCCATCGAGGTTCGCCAGCGGTTCTCCCATCCCCATGTACACGACATTGGAGATCGGGCTTGACGCGCGCCGCCCCATCTCCTCGCGCGCGACGCGTAGCGAGTCGCGGTACTGGGCCACGATCTCGGCCGCCCTCAGCTGGCGCCGGAACCCGAAGTCGCCGGTGGCGCAGAAGCGGCACGCGAGCGCGCAGCCGGCCTGCGACGAGAGACAGAGCGTGAGGCGGTCGCGCGTCGGGATGAGCACGGACTCGACCCGCTCGCCGTCGTCGAGCCGCCACAGGTGCTTCACCGTCCCGTCCTTCGAACGGGCGACGAAGTCCGGTTCGATCGGCGTGAGCGAAAAGACCGCCTCCAGCGCTTCCCGGAGGCCGGCGGGGAGGTTCGTCATCTCGTCGAACGAACGCGCGCCCCGCTCCCAGACCCACTCTTCGACCTGCCGCGCCCGGTACGCCGGCTCTCCACGCGCCGCGAAGAACGCCCCCAGCCGCTCCCGTCCGCCGTCTCCCGGCTCCGCGAGCAGTTCCGCTCGTGTGCTTTCCGTCATCCCCCGCTTCCCGATCCCCCGCTTCTTGCTGGCGTTGCCGAAAATCGGCTATCTTTCGCAGCGTTCCGCACTTCTCAGACCCGATTCCGAACCGATTCCCTGGCGCCGCGAGTTCTCCTGACCAAACTATCGCCACCGACCGAACGACGTGAGCCGGCCTCCCTCGAGACCGCCTTGCGCGACGCCGGCTGCGGGCAGGTCGAGGCCTCGTGGTCCGGACGCGAAGTCCGGGTCATCGGGTGGGTACACCGCCGACGGGACCTCGGAGGGCTCTTCTTCGTCGACCTGCGCGACCGGACCGGCCTGCTCCAGCTCTCCTTCGGCCCGGAGTGGTCGGACGCCGCCTGCCTCGAGCTCGTGGCGGAGCTGAACCCGGAGGACGTCGTGCAGGCGACCGGCGTCGTCGCGCCGCGCCCCGAGCCCAACCCGGACATGCTCACGGGCGAGATCGAGATCCGCGTGTCGAGTCTGCGGCGGGTGTCCGTCTCCGACCCGCTCCCGATCCTCGTCTATCAGCCGCCGGACGAAGAGTTGCCCTCGGAGGAACTCCGCCTCAGGCACCGGATTCTCGACCTGCGCCGTCCGGAGATGCAGCGCAACCTGAGGCTCCGGCACGTGGCGACGAACGCGGTGCGCGCCTCGCTCAGCGAGCAGGGATTCGTCGAGATCGAGACGCCGCTCCTCACTCGGCAGACGCCGGAAGGGGCGCGGGACTACCTCGTCCCCAGCCGGGTCCACCGGGGCCGGTTCTTCGCCCTCCCGCAGTCGCCGCAGCTCTACAAGCAGCTTCTCATGTGCGGCGGCTTCGACCGCTACTTCCAGATCGCGAAGTGTCTCCGGGATGAGGACCTGCGGGCGGACCGCCAGCCGGAGTTCACGCAGATCGACGTGGAGATGGCGTTCGTCGAGCAGGACGACGTCTTCCGCGCCGCGGAGAAGATGTTCGCGCGCATCTGGCGGGACGGGCTCGATCGAGACCTTCCCGTGCCCTTCCGGCGCCTGCCCCACGCCGAGGCGCTGGAGCACTACGGCACGGACAAGCCGGACCTCCGCATCCCGTGGGAGATACGGGACTTCACGGACGCGCTCACCGGCATCGGCTTCGGCATCTTCGACGGCGCCGCGCGGGCCGGCGGACGCGTCCGGGGACTCGTCCTGCCGGGCGGCGCGGCGCTCTCCCGCTCGCGGATCGCCCACTACGACAAGCTCGCGCAGGAGGCCGGCGCGAAGGGCGCCCTGTGGCTCAAGCGCACCGCGGACGGCTGGTCCGGCCCGCCCGCGAAGGTCGTCGGCGAGGAGGTCGCGGGCAGGCTCGAAGCGGAGTTCGGGGTGGAGGAGGGCTGTCTCGTCTTCTTCGTCGCCGGCCGCGACGCGGAGAGTTCGCCCGCCCTCGACCGGCTGCGGCGCGCGGCGGCCCGGGAACTCGGCGCCGTGGACGAGAGCGGCGAAGCGTGGCTCTGGATCACGGAGTTCCCCCTCTACGAGCGGGATCCCGACACCGGCCTTCCCGTGCCGGCTCAGCACGCCTTCACCATGCCGGCGGACCCCGACCCCGAGCGCCTGCGCGAAGATCCGCTCTCCGTGAACGCGATCGCGTACGACATCGTCTACAACGGGATCGAGTTGGCGAGCGGGAGCATCCGCTGCCACCTGCCCGAGGTTCAGCGCGCCATCCTCGAGGCGACGGGGCTCACGCCCGGGGAGGTCGAGGCGCGCTTCGGCTTCCTGCTCGAGGCGTTCCGCTACGGCGTACCGCCGCACGGAGGGTTCGCGGTCGGCGTGGACCGCCTGGTGTCCGAGATGGCCGGCTGCGCGTCCATCCGGGACGTCATCGCGTTCCCGAAGACGGCCGCGGCCCGGGGCCTGCTCGAGCGGTCGCCCTCGTCCGTGACCCCGGCCGAACTCGACGAACTCGGGATTTCCGTGACTGGCGAAGCCGGGAACGGCGCTTGAGCGTGGCGACGGAGCGGCGCCTCTCCATCGACGGGGCCGACCAGCAGTTGCTGGCCGGCGTGAACGACTCGAACCTCACGACGCTGGCCCGCCACTGCGACATCCGCGTCGTCCTCCGGCGCGACGAGATGATCCTCTCCGGGCCGGAGGCGGACGTGGATCGCGCCTCCCCCACCGCGCGGCGCATGATCCGCTACGCGCGGCTGCGGCGTCCCTTCGATGCGGTGGATGTCGAGCGTTTTCTCGAAGCGCCCGCCGACGGCGATGGCGGCTCGCGGAAGTCCGCCGGCGCCCGGGGCTCCGATAGACGGTCCGCTAAACAGGAGGTCGCGCTGGCGGGGGCCCGGCGCGCGATCCGGCCCAAGTCGCCGGGGCAGGACAAGTACCTGGCCGCGATGCGCGAGCGGGACATCGTCGTCGGCATCGGCCCGGCCGGCACCGGAAAGACCTATCTCGCCGTCGCCGCGGCGGTCGAGGCGCTCAACCGGAAGCGGATCCGCCGCATAATTCTTACGCGGCCCGCCGTCGAGGCCGGCGAGGCGCTCGGTTTCCTGCCCGGCGACATCCGCGAGAAGGTCGACCCCTACCTGCGCCCGCTCTACGACGCGCTCGAGGACATGATGCCGCACGACCGCGTCCGCCGCGCGATCGAGGACCGCGTGATCGAGGTCGCCCCGCTCGCCTACATGCGCGGCCGCACGCTCTCAGACGCGTTCCTCATCCTCGATGAGGCGCAGAACGCGACGACCGCCCAGATGAAGATGTTCCTCACCCGGCTCGGGCTGAACTCGAAGACCGTGATCACGGGGGACAAGACGCAGATCGACCTCCCGCGCCCCGAGGATTCCGGACTCCTGGAGATCGAGGAAGTCTTGCGCGACGTGGTCGGGATCGACTTCGTTTACCTGGATGACGCGGATGTCGTCCGGCACCGACTCGTGAAGGAGATCATCCGCGCGTACCGGGAGTCCGAGCGTTGAGTTTCTTCGGTCGCGTCCGAGACTACCTGCGCCCCGTGAACCGGCCGCCGGCCGGCGGGCGCCGGGACGCGTGGGTCCACCACGGGTTCCGGGCCGGGATGGTCGCCGTCATCGCCCTCGCCGTCCCCCTGATGTTCCCGCAGAGCACGCCGGGCGGGTTCGACGGCATCGACCCCGGCAGCGTCGCCCGGCAGACGATCAACGCGGACTTCGACTTTGACGTGCCGAAGGACCCGGACCGCCTGCGGGAGCAGCAGGACGACGCGGAGGCCGGCGTGACGCCGAGGCTGCGCTTCGAACCCGCGCGCGCGGACAGCAGCGTCGAGCGCGTCAATGCCTTCGTCGCCCAGCTCGACTCGGTCATCCCCGCGGCGCAGGCGCGGGTCGAGGAGGAGGAACTCCCGGCCGCCGCCGGCGCCGCGCTCGTCCGGGACGAAGTGCGGCGGATCGCGGGCGGCATCGGGATCGACCTCACCGCCGAGGGGGTGATCGACTCGCTGCAGGTCGACTACCTCCTCGATGGAGCGTCGCGCGGCGCGCTGCGCGATGAACTCGCGGCGGCCTTCGAGGGACTGCGCGAGGGCGTGATCCGCGAGAGCGAACTCGCGGACATCAGCGCGGCGAACGTCGTCGTGCGCGAGGGATCTGCCGGCGACGACCGCGTGCGCGCCGTCGCGGACCTCGTCCGGCTCGGCGACTTCACGCGGGCGGCCCGGGAGGGGGCGGGAGAGCGGTTGCCGCCCGGCGGCGCGGCGCTCTTCCAGCAACTCCTCCTCATGGGGCAGCCGACGCTGCGCATCGACCAGGACGCGACCCGGCAGGCGCGCGAGCAGGCCCGCGCCGCGATCCCCCAGGTCGAGGGCTTCGTGCTCGAGGGAGAGCGCATCATCACCGAGAACACGGTGGTGACGGAGGAGGAATACCGCCGGCTCCTCGCCTACCAGGCCCAGATCCTGGAGCGTGGAGGGACGCGCACGACATCGGACTTCCTCCGCAGCGTGGGCATGGTCCTTCTCGTCGTGAGCATGCTCGGGATTCTCGTCTTTGCGACGTTCCGCTTCCGCCGCGACATCTACGAGGCTCTGCCCAGCTTCACCGTCCTGCTCGGGCTCGTCGTCATCGTGATGGCGGCGGCCGGCGCCGTGGCCGCCACGGAGGGTTCGCCCGCGCTCGTGCCGGTCGCGTTGGCCGGCCTCCTCGCGGCGGCGCTGTTCGACAGCCTCCTCGGCCTCGTCGTCGTCTCGACGATCACGGGGATCCTCATGGGCCAGCCGCACTTCTCGGGACTCGCGGCCCCGATGGTGACCGTGGCGGGCGGGGTCACGGCAGCCTTCGCGGTCCACACGATCCGCACGCGCTCGCAGAGCTGGGTCCTCGTCATGCTGATCACCGCGGCCTACGTGGGGGCCGGCCTCGTGCTCGTCCTCACGGGCCACTACGCGCTGGGCGAGATGGGGTCGACCGCGGCGCTCGGGTTCCTCAACGCCACCGTGTGCGTCGGACTCGGCGTCGGCGTCGGCCTCCCGCTGCTCGAGGCCTTCACCGGGCGGACGACGGAGGCGTCGCTGCTCGAACTCTCCGACATGAACCGGCCGCTCCTGAGGCGGCTGGCCCGCGAGGCGCCCGGCACGTACGCCCATTCCATCAACGTGGCGAACCTCGTCGAGGCGGCCTGCGAGGCGATCGGGGCCGACGCCGTCCAGGGCCGCGTGGGGGTCTACTACCACGACATCGGGAAGCTCGAGCGTCCACAGTACTTCATCGAGAACCAGCCCCGGGGGCTGAACCCGCACGACCACCTCACGCCGTGGCAGAGCGCCGAGATCCTGCGCGACCACGTGCGCCACGGGCTCGTCATGGCCGAGGAGGCGCGCCTGCCCGAGGTCGTGAAGGACTTCATCCGCGAGCACCACGGGACGCAGCTCATCCGCTACTTTCTCGAGAAGGCGCGCGCCCTCGAAGGCGTCGCGGAGGTGGACCCGAGCGACTTCGCCTACCCCGGCCCCAAGCCGCAGAGCAGGGAGACGGGCGTGGCGATGCTGGCGGACGCGGTGGAGGCCGCGTCGCGCGTCCTTTCGAACCCGAGTCCCGAGCGCATCCGGGCGCTGATCGACCGCCTCGTGGAGGACCGGATCGACTCCGGCGAACTCGACGACTGCCCGCTCACGTACCGCGACGTCCGCATCGTCAAGCGGGAGTTCGCCCACGTCCTCACGGGGCTCTATCACCACCGCATCGACTATCCGAAGCCGGCGGGGCCCGGCGAAGCGCCCGGCGGTCCCGGTGCGCCGCCCGCTGGCGGGCGGCCGGAGAAGCACGGAGTGGAGGAGGCGGCGGCGACCGCGGGGGAGAAGGCGGCGTCGGCGCCGATTGACCTTGAGCAGGCCGCGCAGGGCGACACCGGCCCCATCCCGGCCCTGGACTCACTCCCGGATGGGGACACGGAACCGGCCGCGGAGCCGGAAGGAGTCGCAAGCGGGCGGACGGATTGACCGAAGCCGTGCCGTCCGAGATCCGCATCGACTTCCCCTCCGGCGGGGCCGAGGGTTGGCGGGGTCCCTCCGAGGCGGAGTTGAAGGCGGCCGCGCGGGCGGCCCTGCGCACGGGGCGCGCGGACCGGGCCCCCGGGGAGGGCGCGGACGACGGCACGGGCCAAGGCCCGGGCGAGAGCGCCGAGCTTTCCATCGCCTTTCTCCCGGCGGCGGCCATGCGCGCCCTGAACCGGGACTACCACGGGGTCGACGCCCTCACCGACGTGCTCGCGTTCGGGCTCGGCGAGGACCCGCTCGTCGGCGACATCTACATCTCTCCGGACGCCGCCGAGGCTTCCGCGGGCGAGCTGGGGCTCGATCCGGGCGAGGAAGTCCTGCGCCTCCTCATCCACGGCGTCCTCCATCTGCTCGGGCACGACCATCCGGAAGGCGAGGCGCGCTACGCCTCGCCGATGTTCGAACTCCAGGAGCGGCTGCTCGCGCGGCTGCTGGCCGAGTTTCGCGGCCGCGCGTAGCATTCCCCGTCCTCCGGGGCCTCCCCGAAGGCCCTGAGCCGCGAACCGCCCGCCTCCGCGGGCCGGCGCCCGAGCGAGCATGCACGAGCACCTGGAAGAGCAGCTCCACCTCCTGATCGAGGAGGTCCGCGTCCGCCTCGAGGCGGGCGACGGGGACGCGCTCCGCGCGTTCCTGGAACCGCTGCATCCGAGCGACATGGCGGACGTGCTCGAGCACGTCGAGGAGGGGGAGCGCATGGCCCTCCTCCAGCTCATCCCCGCCGCCCTCGCGTCGGACTCCCTCGCCGAGATGGAGGAGGAGGAGAAGCCGGGCGAACTGCTCGCGAGCATGGAGCCCGAGCGGATCGCCGAAATCGTCGAGGAACTCGCCGACGACGACGCGGCCGACCTCATCGGCGAACTCGACCCGGAGGAGCGGGACCGCGTCTTCGAGTCGATGCCGGACGAGGAGGAGCGGGAGATCCGCGAACTGCTCGAGTATCCGGAGGAGTCCGCGGGCGGGATCATGACCCGCGAGCTGTGCGCGGTGGACTCCGAGGCGACGGCGGCCGCGGCGATCGAGGAACTGCGGGGGCAGGTGGAGGGGACCGGGGACCTCTACACCGTGTTCGTCGTCGGGCGGCGGGGGCGGCTGCGCGGCGTCGTCACCCTGCGGGACCTCGTGCTCGCCGCGCCGGAGACGCGGATCTCCGACCTGCTCCAGGAACCCCCGGCCGTGGTTTCGGTGGACCTCGACCAGGAGGAGGTGGGGCGGCTGCTGTCCCGCTACAACCTCGCCGCGATCGGGGTCATCGACGACGAGGAACGGCTCGTGGGGCAGATCACCTTCGACGATGTGATCGACGTCGTCGAGGCGGAGGTCACCGAGGACATCCTGCGCTTCGCCTCGGTGTCGGACGAGGAGCAGTTGCGCGGGACGACGCTCGGCGCGATCCGGAGCCGGCTGCCGTGGCTCGCGGTGAACACGCTCACGCTGTCGGTCGCCGCGGTCGCGGTGTGGCTGTACCGCGACACGATCGAACAGATGGCGATCCTCGCGGCCGTGATGCCGGTGATCGCGGGACTGGGCGGAAACGCGGGCACGCAGGCGCTGGCCGTCACGATCCGCCGCATCGCGCTCGCCGACGAACTGCCGGAGGAGCGCTGGTCCGCCGTGGTCAAGGAACTTGTCGTGGGCCTGGTGAACGGGCTCGCGATCGGGCTGCTCGTGGCGCTCGTCTCGCTGCTGCTCCCCAACACCGGGGCCATCTTCGGGCTCGTCGTGATGATCGCGATGTGGGGGAACCTCGCCGTGGCCTCGGCGCTGGGGGCGTTCTTCCCGATCCTGCTCGAGCGGTCCGGCGTGGACCCGGCGATCGCCTCGTCGGTCTTCGTCACGACCTTCACGGACCTGTTCGGGTTCGTGCTGCTGCTGGGGCTCGCGACCCGGTTCCTCCTGTGAGGCCGACGTTCGATGCGGGGGGGCTCGCCGGGCGCATCGCGGGCGGCGAGCCCCTGGCGCTGGCCCGGGGGATCTCGCTCGTCGAGAACGAGAGCGACGGATTCGAGGCGCTTCTCGAGCGGCTGGACGGGCGCACCGGACGCGCGCGGCGCATCGGCATCACGGGGCCGCCCGGCGCCGGCAAGTCGACGCTGACGGCGGCACTTACGCGGCGTTACCTCGACCAGTCTCTCAAGGTCGGGATCGTCGCCGTGGACCCGACGAGTCCGTTCACCGGCGGGGCCCTGCTCGGCGACCGCATCCGCATGGGAGAACTCGCCACCGAGCCCGGCGTCTTCATCCGCTCGATGGCGAGCCGCGGGTCGCTCGGCGGCCTCGCGACCGCGACGCGGGAAGCCGCCGACCTCATGGACGCGGCGGGTTACGACCGCGTGATCCTGGAGACGCTCGGCGTGGGCCAGGCGGAACTCGACATCGCCGTCTCCGCCGACACGACCGCCGTCGTCCTCGTCCCGGAGTCGGGCGATGGGGTGCAGGCGATGAAGGCCGGGCTCATGGAGGTGGCGGACCTCTTCGTCATCAACAAGTCGGACCGGCCCGGCGCGGACCGACTGGAGAAGGAGATCGCGATCATCATGTCGATCCGCTTCGCGAACCGCCCCCCGGCCGGCGCGGGCGCCAGCGCGAGTGGCTCCAACGACGCCGACGAAGTCTGGCGCATGCCGATCACCCAGACGGTCGCTTCGGAGGCCCGCGGGATCGAGGAGTTCGCGGGGCACCTGGACCGGCACTTCGACTGGCTCCGGTCCACCGGAAGGCTCGAGGCGAACCGCCGCGCCGCCCGCCTGCGCCGCGCGCACGACGCGCTCCTTCGCCGCTCCCAACGCGACGCGCAGCGGATCTGGCGCGCCGCCTCTCCCGAGGCGCTGGATTCCGGCGCCTCCCCCTACGCGCTCGCGCGCCGGCTGTACGAGGAGTTCAGGGAGGGTCTCAGGGGAACCTGACGACGAGTCCCGTCCCCGCGAAGAAGCCCGTCGCGGACTCGTTCAATCCCAGGCCGGCGCGGATGTCCCACTGGAGATCGTCGCCGAAGCTCCACGTGAAGCCGCCATTCGCGTAGTGTTCCGCGCGGGTCCCCCTCGCCTCCGTGTGGAAGAAGGCGAACCACTCCGCGTAGACCCCGGCCCGCGCGCCCACCGAGAACCCGGCCACGGCCGACTGCGCCCACTCCGCGTACTCCGCCGCTTCGCCCCGGGGCCCTCCGCCGCCGGCATCGCTCAGCGCCCGGTTCACCTGCGTGCTGCCCGCCAGCGAGACGTCCTCCGAGAGGTCCCAGCCGTAGATGAAGTTCACCCCCGGCAGCGTGCGGTCGCTCGTGAACGCATCGCTCCCCGTGGGGACGGTCACCTGGGGCAGGACCGCCAGCGCGGGCCGCAGCCCTTCCTGTTCGGCCAGCAACAGCTTGGTGCCCAGGTAAAGGTCCTCCATGCCGGTCTCGGTGAAGCTCCGCCCGTCCGCCCCCGCGCCCACGGACACGGGGCTCAGGCCCAGCCGAAGTTCGAGTCGCTCGCCGAGCACCCCGATCCGCAGGAGAGGCTCGCCCAGCGAGTGCGTCCACACGCCGCCGCGCCCGCCGCCCCCGCTGCTGTCGCCCGGCCGGTCGTACTCATACGTGTAGCCGAACTCGAGCTGGACCACGCCGCGCCCCACGGTGGCCGCCGCCTCGGTGAAGTCCGGCCGGTCCGCCACGAGCGGTCCCCGCTGCCCGTGCGCGGACCCGGTCGCCATCGCGAAGAGCGAGCCGATCGCGAGGGTCCCAACCATCCATCGTCTGCGCATCATCCTGCCTCTCTCAGGCGTTCGCGGCCCGGTGTGGTCTGCACGGGCACGTTCCCGCGGGAACGTCCGTTCCCTACTTTGGGAGCCGGTAGCGCGCGGCAGGGAGGCCGCGGCGTGAGCCCGACGATACAGGACGGGGCATGAGCAAGCACGGTGCGCTGAGCGATCAACTCGAGCTGTGGGAGGCGGTCTTCCGCCAGGCGCCGCAACGCGACGACACCAGCTTCCGGAGCATCTCCGGGCGGGAGATCAAGCCGCTCTACACCCCCCTCGACGCCGGCGACACGGGCCCCGCGGGCTACCTGGACCGGCTCGGCACGCCCGGCGAGTTCCCGTTCACGCGCGGCCCCTACCATTCGATGTACCGCACGAAGCTGTGGACGATGCGCCTCTTCTCCGGCTTCGCCACCGCGCACGAGACGAACGAGCGCTACAAGTACCTCCTCCGGCGCGGACAGACCGGCCTTTCCGTCGCCTTCGACTTCCCCACCCTCATGGGATACGACTCCGACGACCGCCGCTCCGAAGGAGAAGTGGGGAAGTGCGGCGTCGCGATCTCGAGCCTCGCCGACATGGAGACGCTCTTCGACGGGATCCCGCTCGACCAGGTCTCCGTGTCGATGACGATCAACGGGCCCGCCCTCATGCTGTACGCCTTCCTCCTGGTCACGGCGGAGAACCAGGGGGTGCCGCTCGACCGGGTCCGGGGCACGATCCAGAACGACATCCTCAAGGAATACCAGGCGCAGCACGCGTGGATCTTCCCCCCCGAGCCCGCGCTCAAGATCATCGCCGACATCTTCGAGTGGTCGGCGGACGCCGCGCCGCGCTTCAACACGATCTCCATCTCCGGCTATCACATCCGCGAGGCGGGGGCGACCGCCGCGCAGGAACTCGCCTACACGCTCAAGAACGGCTTCACCTACGTGGAGCGGGGCATCGAACGCGGGCTCGAGGTGGACAGCTTCGCGCCCCGGCTCTCCTTCTTCTGGGACGTGCACAACGACTTCTTCGAGGAGATCGCCAAGTTCCGGGCGGGCCGCCGCATCTGGGCCCGGCACGTGCGCGACGTGTACGGGGCCCGGGATCCCCGGAGCCTGCGGCTGCGGACGCACGCCCAGACGGCCGGCGTCTCGCTCACCGCCCAGCAGCCGCACAACAACATCGTGCGGGTCGCGTACCAGGCGATGGCGGCGGCGCTCGGCGGCACACAGTCGCTGCACACGAACGCGATGGACGAGACGCTCGCGCTCCCCACGGAGGAGGCGGCGAAGATCGCCCTCCGCACCCAGCAGATCCTCGCCTACGAGACCGGCGTCCCGAACACGATCGATCCGCTCGCGGGCTCCTACTACGTCGAGTCGCTCACGGATGAACTCGAGGCGGAGGCGGAGGAGATCTTCCGCGAGATCGACGACATCGGCGGGGTCGTGTACGGGATCGAGTCCGGCTACTTCCAGGCACAGATCGCGGCTTCCGCGCGCCGCTTCCAGGACGAGGTGGAGAAGGGGACGCAGACGATCGTGGGCGTGAACCGCTTCGAGGATGCGGAAGAGCCCCCGATCGAGATTCTGAAGATCGGGGAGGAGGCCGCCGCGAAGCAGGAGGCGCGGCTGGCGGATCTCCGCGCGCGCCGCGATTCCGGCGCGGTCGAGCGGGCGCTCGAGACGCTGGGGCGGGCCGCGCGCGAGGACGAGAACCTGCTGCCGCCGCTGCTCGACGCCGTGCGGGCCTACGCGACGCTGGGCGAGATCCGGATCGTGCTGGAGAAGGTGTACGGCCGCTTCAAGGAGCCCGTGGCCTTCTGAAGCGACGAAACCGCGCCGCCGGGACCTCCGACGACGCCTCCGACGACACCCTGTTCGGGCTCTCCGCGCTGCACCAGGGCCCGCCGCAGGTGCCTGGGCGGGGCGACCTCGACTTCTCCCGGGCGGTGCTCGACCAGCTCTACAGCTACCGGCCGAAGCGCGAAGGCATCGCCTATCCGCTGTGGCTCCTGACGGGGATCTTCGGCGGCCACCGCTTCTATCTCGACCGTCCCGGCACCGGCCTCCTCATGCTCCTCACGCTCGGAGGTGCGGGGCTGTGGTGGCTGCTGGATGTGCTCCTGATTCCGCGCATGGTGCGGAAGTTCAACGAAGACCAGGCGCGGCGGCGCTTCCTCGGCCTGCCGCCCCGCCAGCTCGCCTTCATGCCGGCCAAGGGGGAGACGCTCCCGCCGGAGCCGCACTGGGCCGCCAAGCGGGGGACGCGCGTCCGCCTGGTCGCCGACTCCGTCGTGATGATGCTGGCGGGCGGATCGATGGGCGCCTTCGCGCGCGGCTTCGGGATCTACGAGCCGATCGTCGCGGCGCTCGCGCTCATCGCGATCACCCTGCTGGGAACGCGCTGGGCCGCCCTCTCCAACCTGCCAATCCTGCGGGGGTTCGACCGCTGGGCGCACCGGCTGCGCCTGTTCTACTACACGAACGATCCCGGCGGGGCCGTGTCGCTCGCCTTCCGCCAGGTGCTGGCCGCGTTCGCCATCCTCCGCAGGCGCCGGCGCGCCGAGGCCAAGCTCTACCTGCAGTTCGGCGTCTGGTTCACGATCATCTTCACCGTCTTCGACATCATCGAGGCGAGCAGCGGCACGGGGGGCTTCACGTTCTCCCTGGTGCAGGACTTCTACATGACGCTGTTCGCGACCTACGCCTTCGCCGCCCCGATCGGGGCGATCCTCAACAAGCACGTCCTCCTCCAGCGCAGCGACCGCGTGATTTGGGTGCTGAGCGGCGTCGCCGTACTGTTCATCGTCACGAGTCTCTTCTGAGCCACGGTGTCTTCCGAAAGGTCGGTTTCCACATGCGCAGAATCGTCGCGTCGCTCCTTCCCCTCCTGATCGCCGCCCCGCTGATGGGGCAAACGACGCTCGGATTTCGTGGCGGGCTGAGCGATGCCACCATCTCCACGGATGTGGACGAGTTTGGGGACCAGGAGGCCCGGCGGGGCGTGGTTGCGGGCCTCGACATCGCGTTTCCGGTCGGAAGCTCGGTCGAGCTGCGGATCGGCGGAGCGTATGTCCAGTAGGGTACGGCCCAGTCCGTGGACCTCGCGTCGGAAGGCATCGAAGGCGTCGGGTCGGGCCGCATCGAGGCGGACTGGGTACAGGCGTCGGCGCTCGTGCGCATCGGAACACCTCGAGGCCGCGGAGCGTCCTTCGGTCTGCTGCTGGGCCCGTGGGCGGCCTCCCTGCTTTCCTGCGACACGAGCGTGGAGGTCGATCTTGGCGAATTGGGATCGTTGAGCGAGGCCGGGTCGTGCGACGCCGATACGAAACCGACCGACTTCGGCATCGCGGCGGGCGCCGGGGTGGAACTGGCGATCTCCGGCGATGTGCGGCTGGGGGTCGATCTGATTTACTCGCTGGGACTCGCGAACATCGATGACACGTCAACGGGAACCGTCAACACGCGGCACCTGGCGCTTCAGGCCGGGTTCGTGTTCCCGGTCGGAGGCTGACGAGATTCTCCCGCCGTAACCCGCCGAAGCGTCCCCACGCGGTCAGGGCACGAGCGCGCGGGGGGGCTGCAACAGGTCCTCGAGGCGGAAGATCTCGCCGTCCTTGATGACGATGCGGGCGCGGCGCAGGTCCTCGATGTCCTCCAGCGGGTTGCCTTCGACGATGAGGATGTCGGCCAGGGCTCCGGCGGACAGCGTTCCGATCTCTCCTTCCATCGCGAGCGCCTCGGCGGCCACCGACGTCGCCGTGCGCAGCGCCTCGACCTCCGTGAGGCCGCCCCACACGTAGTTCTCGACCTCCGCGATGAGGGCGGCGCCGTAGGGGATGATGGGGGAGTCCGTTCCCGCCACCACCTTGCCTCCGCCCCGCACGACGCGGGTTACGGTGCGGCCGGCGTCGGCGAGCAGCCCGTCGATGCCGCCGGCCCGGCCCCTCGTGAGGGCGCGCGCGGTCATGGCCTCGGCCATCCCCTCGGGGAACACGGCCTCGAAGCGAGCGTCGGTCGTCCACGACGGGTCGTCGCCGACGGACTTCCACCAGCCGCCCATGAGGGCCATCGTCGGCGTGATCGTCATGCCGGAGGCGGTAAGGAGCTGGATCACGTCGTCGTACGTCCGGTACATCGCCGTCACCTTCGGCGAATAGCCGCGGCGGCTCGTGCCCGAGATGTGTTCGACGTGGTCCTGGCCGTGGGCGACGGCGGGATAGATCTCGTGACTCGCCACCGGAATCCCGATCCCGTGCGCGAACTCGATGATGCGGCGCTGGATGAGGTCCGGCATGCGGACGTAGGTCTTGATGAGCGAATAGCCCGTGTGCTCGGCGCGGTCCAGCTCCAGCTCGAGGTTCCCGTTGGGGCCGAGGGAGCCGGCGCCCGAGTAGTAGATCCGGTTGCCGTCCATCGTGCGGCCGGTGGCGAACTCCCGCGGTCCGATGCGGCGGCCCGAGTCGATGGACTCCCGGCGCTCGGCGATCTCGTAGGGGTCCGAGGTGGGATCGCGGATCGTCGTCACCCCGTAGGCGAGAAAGGCGCGGCCCAGCGCCTCGCCCATCCCGTAGCCCATGTGCGAGTGCATGTCGACGAGGCCCGGAAGGACGGTGAGGTCGCCCGCGTCCACGACCTCGCCCCCCGCGTCGATGACCGCGGCGAGGTTCGCGTCGCTGTGCGGGACGACGGAGACGATCCGGTTGCCCTCGATGATGACGTCCATGTCGCGGGAGATCTCGTCCGAGACGCCGTCCCACACGCGCGCCGCGCGCACGAGCACGGCACCCTCGCGCGCGGGGCGCTGCCACTCCAGCCGCAGCGGAATCTCCTCGGAGCGGCCGTCGTCGAGGTGGTAGCGGCGCAGGCCGCGCGTCGACTGATAGACGATGGACCGCGAGTCGCCCGTCCACGAGATCGCGTCCGCGTGGTGGTTGGAGAGACGTGTCGGCGGCGCGCTGGGCACGCCGTCCGCGTCGACCTCGACCATCCACAGCACGCCCTCGCTGGCGTACGCCATGCGCCGCCCGTCCGGCGACCACACCGGCCCGTCGAGCGCCCGCACGCCCATGTTCTCGTGATCGGCCGCCGTGACCACGCGCGTCTCGCCTCCGTCCAGCGGCTGCAGGAGGATCTCGTTCCGCCCCTCCCGGAAGCGCGACGAGTACTGGGAGAGGACGGACATCGCGATCGTCCGCCCATCCGGAGAGAACGACGGCCGGCTGGGAGCGAAGAGATCGCCGCGGATCGTGGTGAGTTCGCCCGTCGCGAGGTCCACGGCCTGCACGGCGGCCTGCAGGCCCATGACCGAGGTGAAGACGATCCGGTCCCCGGCGGGGGAGAACACGGGGCCCACCTCTCCGCCCGGCTCGGCGGTGGCGCGCGTCTCGGTGCCGGTGGCCATGTCGCGCACCCAGATGTCGAGCGAGCCCGCCCGGTCCGAGGCGTAGGCAAGCCGCGAGCCGTCGCGCGACCACGCCGGCATCAGGTCGACGAAGGGGTCGTCCGTGAGCCGCCGGGGCCTCGCGCCGCCCGCCTCGTCGGTCCCGTCCGCTCCGCCCGCCCCGATGTCGAGCAGCCACAGGTCGCCGAGCGCGGTGAAGGCGATGTGGCGACCGTCCGGGGAGACCGCCGGGGCGACGATCCCCTGCACGGGCTCCGGTCCTCCCGCCTCGAACGAACGCGGCGCGCGCTCGTAGTCGCGCCGCGTGAACGCGAACGTGGCCTCGAAGGGGATGTCCGCCCCCGGCGCGCCGTCCGCCGACACGCGCCGGATGCGGCCGTCGCCGGTGTAGGCGATCTCCGCGGCGTCCGTCCCGTCTCCCATCCCGTCCCCCATCCACATGGGACGGAAGGGGAAGACGTCCGCCCCTTCTTCGGTGAGGCGCGTCGGCGTGGCGGCGCCCCCGCCTCCGCTGTCGTCGGCGCCGGCGTCGGCCACCCAGAGGCCGGTCTGGCCCTGGACGACGGCCGAGTACGCGATCCGGCTTCCGTCCGGGCTCCACGCCGGCGAAATCGCGCCCGCGTTCCGCGCCACGACCCGGATCGAGCCGCCGCTCTCGCGGACGACGATCGCCCCGAGGGCGCGGTCCGAAGCGTAGGCCAGGGACTCGCCATCCGGTGACCACTGCGGCGTGAACTCGTGCGTGGGCGCGTCCGTCACCCGCTGGATTCGGCCGTCGCCGGGCCCGCCCGAGACGTCGAGCGTCCAGATGTCATAGTTGCCGGAACGATCCGAGGCGAAGACGATCGCGCCGCCATCGGGGGAATAGGCCGGCTCCCGCTCGTCGTAGGGACCGAAGGTGTGCTGCACCGGATCGGTCCCGTCGGACGCGATCGACCAGATGTGCCAGCGCCCGTCCCGAAACGACTGGAACACGATCCGGCTCCCGTCCGGCGCCCACTGCGGCTGCCGCGCGTCGTAGTACATGTCCGTGATCGCGCGCGCCTCGCCGCCCCCCGCGTCCATCACCCACAGCGTCCCCTGCAGGTCGAGCACGATCCGGCTCCCGTCCGGCGATACCGCCGCCGCCATGTTCGTCCCCTCCGACACCGTGACCTGTACCTCGCGATCCTGCGCGTGCGACGCCGTTGGCAGGAGAAGCGATCCGGACAGGAGAAACAGCGCCAGGGGCAGGAGAAACCGCGCCGCCAGGGGGATCAGCGCGCTGGACGGCCGTCGTAGTCGCGGGACCGATAGCTGGTACATGGAGTCATCTCCTGGTCTCTCGGGATGAAGGAGATGATACGGCAGGCCCATCAGTCCTCGGCAAGCCCCGGGTGCTGGCGGTAGTGGCGCATGCGCGCGGCGTAGGCGAAGCCGAAGAAATACTTGCGCAGTCCCTCCGCCGAGCCGGAAGGCGCTTCGGCGTCGAAGAAGAGGCGGCAGAACTCCTCGCGGGCGCGGAGAACTTCCTGACAGCGGTGGCCGTGCCAGCGGGGGTCCGCGGCCGTCAGGTCGAAGAGCTCCAGCGCCCGCGCAAGAGCGCCCTCGAACCGGCTCGCCTTCCCGCTCTCGTGGGCGCGAATCGCGCGCTCCACCTCGCTGCCGATGTTCCCGAGCTGCTCGACCAGATCGAGCTTGGCCCATCCGCCCGCGGCGGCCTGCTTGTGAAGAGGCGGCGTCATTGTGCGCGCTTACTCGGCGAGAACCAGCGACTCGACCAGCGTGCGGATGCGCTCACGCGTCTGCTCGTCGTCTACGCCGCGGGAGCGGTTCGCCTGCGCGGGCCGAATGTTTATCAGCGAGTCGAACTCGATCCATTCCGCGCCTTCGTCCTCCAGATACAGGTTGATGCCCCAGAGATCCTGCTGGCGGGAGTCGTGCTGGAGGAGCAGCGCCTCATCATCCGCGTGCAAATCGCCTCCGACGGCCATGACCTCCCGGGAGATGTCGACCACGGCCTTGATCCAGTCGCCGAACTGGGTCTCGGCCATTTGCGCGAGATCTGCGCGGGAGATGGGCTGCGAGATGATGCGCCCCGCCGTCAAGCCTCGTCTCCTGGAGTAGGTGTGAGCGATGGGGAACGCAACGTAACCGCCGTGCCCTTGGCCGCACAGCGGACGGGAAATCCAGCTCCGGTCGTTGCGCTGTGCCCCCGGCGCCGGGACCCTAGCGGCCGAGCGCCGTCCCGCCGCGGCGGGGGTCGGACCAGGCCGTCCAGGATCCGTCCGGCATCGCCATGATCAGCTGCACGTCGCCCGACATCCCGCCGGTGAAGTAGGCGTCGGGCGGGCCCGGGTCGCGCTCGAGGACTGTGTGTCCCAGCGCCTCCAGCGCGCTCGCCGCGGCCGGCCCCAGTCCCCCGAACTCGTGGAAGACGAGGTCCGGGAGGTGCTGGTGGTGCACCCGCGGGGCGTGGACCGCCTGCACGACGTTCATCCCGTGGTCGACGACGTTGAAGATGGACTGCAGCACCGTCGTGATGATCGTGGCGCCGCCGGGGGTTCCCGTGACGAGGAAGAGGTCGCCGTCCGCGTCCTCGACGATCGTGGGGCTCATCGCCGACAGCATGCGCTTGCCGGGGCCGATCGCGTTGCGCTCGCCCTGCACGAGGCCGAACTGGTTCGGCGTGCCCGGCTTGGCCGCGAAGTCGTCCATCGTGTTGTTGAGGAAGAACCCCGCCCCGTCCACGACGACCTTGCCGCCGTACCACGAGTTGATGCTCGTCGTGACCGCGACCGCGTTCCCCTCCGCGTCGACGACGGCGTAGTGGGTCGTGTGGCTCTCGTCGAGGAAGGCGTCGATCCCGGGATTGACCTCGGCGGAGGGCGTCGCCCGCTCCGTGGAGATCGTCGCCGCGCGGCGGTCCGCGTAGGCCTCCGACAGGAACTCGCCGGCGGGAAGCTCGACGAAGTCCGGGTCCGCGAGGTACTCGTTGCGGTCGGCGTAGGCGCGCCGGAAGGATTCGGCCATCACGTGGATCGTCTCGGGGCTGTTCCAGCCCATGGCGCCCAGGTCCCAGCGTTCCAGGATGTTGGCGATCGCCGCCATGGTGAGGCCGCCCGAGGACGGCGGCGGCATCGAGTGCACCGTGTAGCCGCGGTAGTCGAAGGCGGCCGGCTCGCGCCACACCGTTTCGTAGCGGTCGAGGTCCTCCAGCGTGATGATGCCGCCGCCGCGCTCCATCTCCGCCACGATCAGGGCGGCGGTCTCCCCGCGGTAGAAGTCGTCGGGCCCCTGGTCGCGGAGGCGCGTGAGGACGGCGGCGAGGTCCGGCTGCGCGAAGGTGTCGCCCAGGCCGGGGACGGCGTCGCCGGGGAGGAAGATGCGCGCGCTGTGCGGGAAGGCGCGGATCCCCTCCTGGGCCGCGTCGAGCGTGGACACCAGCCGCGTCGTGACCTCGAACCCGTGCGCGAGGTCGATGGAGGGCTGCACCACGTCGGTCCACTCGAGCGCGCCGAAGCGCCGGTGCGCCTCCCACAGCCCCGACACCGTCCCGGGCACGCCCGCCGCCAGGTGCCCCAGGACGGAGCGGTCGGTCACGTTCCCGTCCTCGTCGAGGTACATGTCGCGGGTGGCGGCCAGCGGCGCCTTCTCCCGGTGGTCCTGCGCGAAGACGGTGCCGTCGGCGAGGCGGATCATCATGAACCCGCCCCCGCCCAGGTTACCGGCCTCCGGGTTCACGACCGCGAGCGCGAGTCCCGTGGCCACGGCCGCGTCCACCGCGTTCCCGCCGGCCGCGAGGATCTCGATACCCACGCGCGACGCAAACTCGTCCGTCGAGGCGACCATCCCCTCCGTGCCCGTCACCGGCGCGTCTTCGGCCGCGAAGGGCCACCCGTCCGGGAAGGCGCCCCCCGCTTCGCTAAAGGCACTGGCTGGGGAAGTTGCAACGCCCGTTTCGGCGCCGGCCCCGGCCCCGGCGTCCCCCGCCTGACACCCGCCGACGAGCCATAAGACCGCAAGGAACGCACCCAGCGAGAGCGGCGCCCGGACGCGGCGGAACGTCGGCCACCGTGGCCGCGAGGTATCAATTCGGTCTGCGTCGCGCATCTGAAATGACTCCCGGGATTGGAGTTCGGAGTTGGACATCGGGCGCCGGCCCTCGGCTCGGGCATCCGGCCGCCATTGTGCCCCTCGCCCCGACCGACCGGCAAGCATCCCGGCGCGCTCCACCGTAGACTGCCGACCATGATCCGCCGAGTTCATGGTAGTCGAATCGCGCCGGACGCCGAGATCGGCGGCCGTGTCCAGGTGGTGGGCAACAGCGGGTCGGGGAAGAGCACGCTCGCGGCGCGGCTGGCGGAGGCGATGGGTGCGCCGTTCGTGGAACTGGACGCGCTCAACTGGCTGCCCGGCTGGGTCGGGCTGAACCAGACGGACCCCGACAGGTTCGAGCGCCGAATCCGAGACGCGACCCGGGGGGAACGTTGGGTCGTCGCGGGTTCCTACGAGAAGTTCTCCCGGCGGGTGCTGTGGCCGCGCCTCGATACCGTCGTTTGGCTCGACCTGCCGCTGCCGCTCCTCGTGGGGCGCTTCCTCCGCCGCTCGTGGCGACGCTCGCGATCCGGGGAACTGGTTTGGGGTACGAACCGGGAGTGGTTCTGGCGCCACCTCCTGGTCTGGCGGCACGACTCGCTCCTCGCCTGGATCATCACGCAGCACAGGCGCAAGCGGCGAAACATGCTCGCGTGCATGTCGGGCCCGCGCTGGGCGCAAATCCGGTTCGTGCGCCTCGCGTCCCCCCGCGAAGTCGAGGCCTTCGCCGCAGCCGTGTTTTCCGTTTGGTCTGACCAAATGTAAAATACGATTATGGTTTGGCGTCCAATCCGGTTGGTCCTTCCTCCGCCGTAGCGGTTAGCCGCCGATGCGAATCGAGCGTTCGGTGGTCCCCGCGCGTCTCCGGTATGGGGAGACGTTCAACGCGGCCTCTTGGTACATCGACCGGCATGTGGCGGAGGGGCGGGGCGGCAAGGTCGCCATCGAGCAGGCGGCGGCGACGGTCACGTACGCGGAACTGGCCGGGCGGGTGGCGCAGGCGGGGAACGCGCTCCTCGGGCTCGGGCTCGCGCCGGGCGACCGGGTGCTCATGGTCGTGAAGGACGGTCCCGAGTTCTTCTTTTTCTTCTGGGGGGCGATCAAGGCGGGGATCGTGCCTGTGCCCGTGAGCTACCTCATGCGGGCGCGGGATCTCGCGTTCATTGTCGCCGACTCGGAGTGCCGGGCCGTCGTCTACTCGCCGGAGTTCGCGGCCGAGGTCGTGCCGGCGCTGGCGGCGGCGCGCACGGGCGCCCGCGGGCTCGCGCTCGAGGCGGAGGGCGGGGTGCTGGACGACGTCGACGCCGCTCCTCCAGAGCTGGAGGCCGCGACCGCCCGCCCGGACGACGTCGCGTTCTGGCTCTACTCCTCGGGCACCACGGGCCGTCCCAAGGGGGTGCCGCACCGCCACCGCGACATGCCCGCCACGTGCGAGCACTATGCCGTGGGGATCCTCGGGCTGGGCGAGGACGACCGCTGCTACTCCGCGGCGAAGCTCTTCTTCGTGTACGGGCTGGGGAACGCGATGACCTTCCCGCTGTGGGTGGGAGGCACCGCGATCCTCGACGAGCGGCGGCCGACGCCCGCGACGACGTTCGAGACGATCGAGACGCTGCGCCCGACGGCGTACTTCGGCGTGCCGACGCTGTACGCCGCCCAGTTGCAGGCGCTGGACCAAGCCGGCGCGGCGGGCGGCGGCCCGGCGGGGCAGGGCGGTCCCGATCTGACTTCGCTCCGGCTCTGCGTCTCGGCCGGCGAGGCACTGCCCCCCGACCTCTTCCGCCGCTGGAAGGCGGCGACGGGGCTCGAGATCCTGGACGGGATCGGCTCCACCGAGGCGCTCCACATCTTCATCTCCAACGCCCCTGGCGACGTGAAGCCCGGGAGCACGGGCCGCGTCGTCCCCGGCTACGAGGCGCGGATCGTGGGTGAAGACGGCGCCGAGTCGGGGCCCGGCGAGGCGGGGCAACTCGAGATCCGCGGCGACTCGACGACGCCCGGCTACTGGAACCGTCCGGAACTCGAGGGACGGACGATCGTCGACGGCTGGCTCCGCACGGGCGACCAGTACGTGCGCGACGCCGCAGGCTGGTTCCACTACCAGGGCCGCGCCGACGACATGATCAAGGTGGGCGGGATCTGGTGCTCCCCGTTCGACATCGAGGCCCGTCTCATGGAACATCCCTCGGTATTGGAGGCTGCGGTCGTGGGCCGCGAGGACGACCACGGCCTGGTGAAGCCGGAGGCGCACGTCGTGCTGTCGGAGCCGCTCCGGGAGAGGGTGGGCGCCGAGTCGGCCGGTGACGCGCTCGCCGCGGAACTCGTCAGACACTGTAAGGAGGAGCTGCCGCGCTACATGTACCCGCGCTGGGTCCGGTTCGTCGCCGAACTGCCGAAGACGGCGACGGGAAAGATCCAGCGGTTCAGACTTCGGGAGTCTTCATGTCCACCCTGACGAAGTCCTTCACCGTCACCCTTCTCGCCTCGCTGCTCACCTCGCTGGCGGCCGTGCCGCTCGCCGCGCAGACCACCATCGGTCTCAGGGGCGGCATCGGCACCGCGACCCTGTCCCGGGACGCGCCGCAAGTGGAACGGGGGGAACTCAACAGATCCCGATTCGGGGCCGTATCGGGAATCGACGTCGGGATCCCCCTGAGCGGTACCCTGGATCTCCGCGTCGGCATGGGGCTGGCCCAGAAGGGCGGCGGCACGGACACACCGCCGTCGGTCACCTCGAGCAGAGCGTTCGTCGTTGCGACCGCCGAGTTGGACTACCTGCAGTTCTCCGCACTTTTCCGCGCGAGTGCCGATGCCGAGCGGGGGCTTCTGAAGGTCGGCGTCCTCGCCGGGCCCTACGTGGCCCTGAACCATTCGTGCGACATCGCGGTGACGACACGCCATTCTCCGCCCGGATCGGGGCAGCAGCAGCCCTCCAGCAAGTCTCCGCCCTGGAGAACGGAAGCGTCCTGCCTCAAGGAAGATGGCGCCGATTTCAGGTCCACCGATCTCGGACTGGCCTTCGGGGCGGGGGTCGAAGTACGACTGGGCGCGTCACTCGGCCTGGCACTGGACGTGATCTACGCGATGGGTCTCTCCCGAATCGACGACGACGGAACCCGAAACCGTCACCTGGCCCTGCAAAGCGGGATCGTGTTCGTTGTCGGGTGAACGTCGTTTTGCGCTCCCGGCCGTCCTCGCCATCGCGCTGCTCTCGAGCGGGTGCTCGATGCTCTTCATGCGCAGGCCGCCCAAGGGCGAGGGCCCGGTGGCGCGCGGCGACTGCACCCGCAGCCTCGCCGCTCCGGTCATCGATGGCGTCGTCGGCTGGGGGCACCTCGGACAGGCCGCCGGCATCTGGGGCGAGTCGCGCGACGCGTTCGATTCGGATGACGCCTACGACGGCTACCGCGTCGCTTCCGCCATCCTTGCGGGCTCGTTCATCGTGTCCCAGGTCCACGGCGCCCTGTGGAGCGTGGAGTGCCGGCGCCGCAACACGCTCAGCGAAGAGGCCATGCGCGACCACCTCCGCGCCGTCTCCAACCACCTCCGCGCCGCCTCAGGGCCGGGTCAGGGCCAGAGCCAGCCGAAGGCGCCGCCGGTCAGGAGGCCGTAGACGACGCCGTCGAACATGCTGCGCGCCGTCGCGGGCCAGCCCTGGAACATCCAGATCGCGTCCTGGGCGTGGGCGAGCGCGTATCCCATGACCGCGGCGGTCGAGGCGATCTTGAAGACCGACATGTACTCCGCGCCCGGTCCGAGCCCGAGGCCGGTGACGTACGCCGCGAGCAGACTCACGACGAGGCAGTAGACGAACCACTGCACGAGTTGGCTGCTCCGCATGAGCGGGTGGCCGGGGGGCAGCACCGTCATGAACGCGACCGGGCCCCGCTTCACCTTCTCCTGGAACGCCTCGCTCATGAGGACCTCGCGGGATGCGGCGTGCGGGACGGAGTAGGTCCCGCCGGGGATGTCGAAGACGCGGAGGGCATCCATCACGCCGTCCTCGTCCGGGAGCGCGCGGTAGTCGTGCCGGTGGTAGTTGATGACCATGTGAATGACGCAGCTCGCGACAAACACGAGCACGCCGGAGACCAGGATCGGCAGCCACAGACTGAACACGGAAACCATGAATTCGCTCCCTTGCCGGGGGTGAGCGGGACCTTCCCCTGTCGGATCTCATGATCGGCGATCCAACCGGACGGTGACAAGAAGAGGAACGCCGGTCGGCGGCGCCTTCGGGGGATGGCGCCGGCGTCTGGGCACCTCGGCGAAATCTCGCGGAAGCTTGACGGACGTTCCCGCGGGAACGTCTCGTAGCAACTTCAGCCTGGCGCCTGACGGCCGACGCCGAGCGCATGTACAAGGACGAGCGTGTGTACAAGACCTGCATCTTCTGCAAGAAGCCCCTCGACTCCAACGAGGTGGTGGAGGAGTTCCCGGTCGGACGGAGGCTCGCATTCGATCCGGCGAAGGGGCGGCTCTGGGTGGTGTGCAGGAAGTGCTACCGGTGGAACCTGACCCCGCTCGAGGAGCGCTGGGAGGCGATCGAGACCTGCGAGCGCATCTTCCGCGACACGCGCACCCGCGCCTCGACCGACAACATCGGCATCGCGCGCCACCGGGAAGGGCTGGACCTGGTGCGGATCGGGAAGCCGCCGCGGGGCGAGTTCGCGGCGTGGCGGTACGGCGACCAGTTCGGGAAGCGGATGCGCCGTGCGGTTCTCATGACCGCTGGGAGTTCGGGGGGCGTGTTGCTAGTTGGTCTGCAGCTCCCCTTCCCGGTCATGGCCGCGATCGGCGGGCTAGGGGGCACCGCCGCCTCGTTCTCCCTGGTGGCGTGGGCCTACCTTCGCCCAATGGCCAGGGTTCGCGTCGGCGGAAAGGCCAACGACGGTGACGCCGTCACTCCGGACACCGTCGCGAAGTTCAGCTTCCTCGATCTGAATTCCATCCGCTTGTTGCCGGACGATGGCGACCTCGGCTTCGGCGTCGAGATCAGACGGTCGATGCGGAGAGCGTGGTTCGCAGGCGAAGACGCCCGCCGGGTGGCGGGGGCCGTCGTCCCGCACCTGAACGGATGGGGCGGTTCCCGCTCCGCCGTCCAAAGGGCCGTGGCAGAAATCGAATCCAGCGGCCACCCCAGCCGTTTTCTCGCCGATGTGGCCAACCGGGATCGCGTCGGCGCGCTGCGCCAGAAGGGACGCATCCGCGGCATGTCCCCGCCCACCCGCCTCGCCCTGGAAATGTCCCTTCACGAAGAGCAGGAACGCCGCGCGCTCGAGGGCGAACTCTGGATACTGGAACAGGCGTGGAAGGAGGCGGAAGAGATCGCGGCCATCGCCGACCGTCTCCTCCTCCCCGCGCGCACCGACGAGTTCTTCGACCGCCACGGAACCCGTGACTGATGCGGCCATGGCGGGCGCCGCCGGCTACCGCCGTTGCAGGATGCAGTAGCGGTAGAGTTTGAGTGTTTCGCGCCAGTCTTCGGGGTACTCGGCGACCATCTCGCCCAAGCCGTATTCCTCCGCGAGCTCCGCGAACGTGCCGGACTCGGCCACCTCGAACGGCGCCTGCTTCTCGAACACCGTCAGGTCGGGGAAGCCGGTAGGGAACGAGGCGTTCATCGCGCGCTCCACGCCTTCGAGCCGCCTGCGGTCCTCTTCGTTGTCGAATTCGCGGCGCTGCAGGTCGACCGAGAAGTAGTCGAAGGCGATGCGGAACGACGGGATCGCGCTCCCGAGCCGGTTCAGGAACGGCATGATGCTCTGCGGGGGCAGGTACATCGTGTTGCCCTCCCAGACCATCAGCGTGGGCGCCTCGGGGTCGAAGCCGAGGTCGGCCAGGCCGCCCGGAACGTCCTCCTCCAGGTAGTTGGCGAAGAGCGACGGCGGCTGTTCGATCCCGTTGTCCGTCAGGATGTGGCGCTTGAATTCCAGGACCGCCTTCTGGTCCACCTCGTAGAAGGTCGCGCCCGTGCCGCGGTAGAAGTGGGCGCGCATGTCGAAGCCGCCCCCGAGCAGCACCACCTGCCGGGCCCCGTCCACGATCCCGCGCTCGACGAAGCGGTTGAAGAAGCGGGTGCGGAAGCGGACCATCGTCGTCGAGGGCGGGAACACCGCCTCCAGTTGCCGGGCGGCCGTGCGCGCCCGGTCGTTCGAGAACCACGGCGCGTAGGGATCGTTGAAGAGCGGCCGCGGCTTCTCGGGTTCCAGCGCCCGGATGGACGCGATGACGAAGGCGGTCGCACCGATTTCGTTGATATCGATCATGGGTCGGAGACCTGGATGTGTGAGAGTGAAGGATGTGGTCGAGAGGACTTCAAGTGGCCGCCACACACTATGCGGCGGCCCCACACATAATACGAAGGCGGGAAGCCACCTCAACAGCGCGTGAAGTTGATGATCGGAGGTCAACGGCGGAGAATGGTGCGTGGGAGGACCGCCGCCTCGCTCCGTGGGTGGCGACCAGCGCACGCAATTCGCATGGAGGGAGACGCCATGTCCGCAGGACGCAATTCCGCGCAAGCCGCGATCCACGCGGTGGCTCTGGTTCTCGCCCTGGCGGCCGCGCCGCTTGCGGCGCAGACGACCATCGGCCTGAGGGTCGGCCTCGGTTCCGCGACCCTGTCCGGGGGGGACGCGGCGGCGCGAGGCGGGCAGGCGTTCGACGAACCCAGGGGCGGGATCGTGGCGGGGGTGGACGCGGGGATCCCGCTGAGCGGCGGCCTGGGCGTGCGCTTCGGCATGGGACTTGCCCAGAAGGGCGGCTCCGTGGAGGTGCCGCCGTCGATCACCGCGAGCCGCCTGCTCGCCGAGCCGACGGCCGAGTTGGACTACGTGCAGTTCTCCGGGCTCCTCCGCGCGGGCACCGCCGGCGAAGGGGGAAATCTCAGCTTCGGCCTTCTCGCCGGACCCTACGTGGCCTTCAACCTCTCCTGCCAGGTGGCGGTGGCGTCGGTCGATCCCGGACCCCTGCGCCCCGAAGTCCCGCCGGGGATTCCCAACCGCGTCGGTGCGGCAGGGGCCGGGGGCGCCGGGAGGACGGCGAGCGCGCAGGACACCGAAGTCGCCTGCGGGGAGGGCGGCGTGAGCGCCGTCAAGTCCACCGACTTCGGACTCGCCGTCGGCGGCGGGTTCCAGGTGAGACTCTCCGCTTCGATGGACCTGGCGTTCGAGGTCATCTACTCCCGGGGCCTGTCCGAAATCGACGATGAGGGGAAGAAGACCGGCCACGTAGCCTTCCAGGGCGGCCTCGTATTCGCGATCGGCTGATGCGACCCGCGCCGGGGATCGCGCTCGCCGCCCTGCTCGCAGCCGCCTGCGGGGAGCCGAGCGATTCCGCTTCGCCCTACATCCGGCTCGATCCGTACGCCTCCGTCGTGTCCCCTCCCAGCCAGCGCGATGAGGTCGTCCTGCTGGAGGGCGGCACGGCGTGCGTCATCGAGACGTATTGGTACCGCGTCGTCTGCACCGACCCCGAAAGCGATTCGTTCACGTTCGGCACGGAGGGCGAAGGGCCGGGTGAGTTCACGGATCCGAGCGATATTCTGCGCGGACCGGCGGGCACGATCGGCGTCGTGGACAGACGGCTGAACCGCGTGTCCATGTTCTCGCCGCCCGGCCAGTTCATCGCCTCCACGCCGGGGCTCCCGGACCTCCTGAGCTACAGCGATCCGTCCGCCGTGCGGGGGACGATGACCGCGCGCTATAGGAAGTTCGATCCGGGCGCGGGCTCTTCCTCCGTACAAGGGGAAATCGATGCCGCCACGGGCCGTGTGATATGGGAACGGACGGTCCCCGAAGAGGCGGACGTCGTGGATTGCTCGACTTCGCGGGCCGGCCGGGATCGTCCTCCGCTCGGGGCAGGGTATTCCGATGGCAGCGGCGGTCTGCTCTTCGTCACGTGCCTCGGCGAGTTTCTCATCTGGTATGCGGACCGGGACGCGGAAGACCCCACGGCCATCGTGCGGTCGACATACGTCGAGCGGTATCCGTCCGACGAGGATGTGGCGGCGCTGATGGGATGGCTGAATTCACTGCCGGCGGGCGGGTTCCGCCCGTTCTCCAGCGAAGAGGAGATCCGGGAGCGACCCAAGGTCTGGTACGGCGCACGGGTGGTGGATGATGGACGTCGATTCTGGGCCGTGTCGCACTGGAATTCGGTGGACGACGTGATCCCCGCCCTCAGCTACATCGACATGTTTCGACTCACCGAGCAGGGCCCCCGGCATGCCCTGACGTTGCAGGTAGCGGACAAGGTCGTGGCGATGGACGTCCTGGGGAACACGCTCGCGGTCCTGGTGCAGCGCGACGTCGGCGGCGTGATCCCGGAGCGCCGCGTGAACTGGTTCGACGTGACTCAGGTAACCGCCCAGCGCTGATGGCAAAGAAGGACGCGCGGTTGAATCCGACGCTCCTCAGCCGACGGGCGGTGGCACGGATGCACGCGCGTATCGACCGGCTCCTGCCGGAGAGCGATCCCCGTTGGGGAACGATGTCGGCGGCGCAAATGGTCTGCCATGTTGCTGACCACCTGCGCGTCGCGCTGGGCGACACTCAGGTCAACCCGGGGAAGCTCGCGCTCAGATTCCGTAGCCGGGACATCGCGGTGAACCCGGGGCTGCTTCGGTTCAAGCCGGTTCGACACCTCTTCGTTCACCGGCTGCCGTGGCCGAAAGCGAGGTTTCGTGCTCCTCCCGAGATGCGGAGGGCGGCTCCGGGCGAGTGGCGAGAGGATATCGCTTCACTTCATGCCCTCGTGGATCGCGTCAGTGACAAGCCTCCCGTCGAGCCGTGGGGCCGCCATCCGTGGTGCGGCTCGATCTCAGGGCAGGAATGGGGATCGATCTGCTGGCGACACCTCGACTATCACCTCAGGCAGTTCGGCGTATAGCGACGTTCAAGCGCTCGCATGGCCGCCCCCCGCGACCACCACCTGTTTCCGTTCCATCAGGTGGGCGAGCGCGCGGGCGTCATCGATGAAGCCAGGCAGCAGCTTCAGCGTGGCTTCGGCGAAGTCCTCGCCGGAGTTGCGCGTCGTGACGTCCAGGTTGTCCCGGTAGCGCAGCCACCGTTCGGCCGCTGCGCAGTCGATGAGGTCGTGGCGGGCCGCATGGCGGAAGAGGTCCTTGAAGTGTAGACGGTCCGTTTGGCGGCTATTGACGAACGAGGCGGCGAGCCGCCGGCGCAGCAACCTTCCGCTCTGCCCGAGGACGAGCTCGAATTCCTTGACGCAGGCAGCGCGGTAGATGTCGTACATGACATCCTCGCGATCCTCCTGCCGCTCGATGCCCTCGACCGCCCGCTCCAGCGAAGCGATGCAGCGGCGCAGGAAAGTGGTGTCGATGCTCACAGCTTGCTGGCCTCCCTTCTCGGACTGCTTGGCGAACTTCTCCGGCCAGCCATCCCTGGAGAGGTCGGGCGCCGTTTCCGGATCAAAACCTCGGGCCGTAGAGCCGTCGTTCTCGTTCGTTTTTTTGCTTGGGGTCCTGATCGTCTTGGCGCGTCGTATCTTGTCGAATTCGATTCGCATGAATCTTAGGTTACCACCCAAATGCCGTGTCAACGTTTCGCTTGGGCGGATGCTGTGCCTGCGAACCTCTCCGACGTGAACGGGCAGAGGCTTGGTCACGAAACGGGCCCTCTGTGCGTTACTGACCAGCCCGATCAGATGAAACCTGGAGGTGGAGATGAAGTACCTGGCGGCGCTGCAAGAGTCCGAAGAGGGATTCTCTGTCTGGGTTCCCGGCCTTCCGGGTTGTGCGTCCCAGGGGGCGACCGAGGAGGAAGCCCTGGCGAACATCGCGGATGCCGTCCGCGAGTACCTCGAAGTGAAACGGCAGCTGTCGCATGGGTGAGGACGTCGGTATGACAATGCCCCGGCTATTCCGTCGACAGCGCGTCCTTCTCGCTCTCCTGAGCGCCGTCGGCGGGAAGCTGGGTGAGCGCGACGTCCAGTGGCTCCTCTTCGACTACGGCCGCCGGTGTCGGGAGCGCGGCATCGAGCCGCCCTATGACTTCATCGCCGACGAGGGCGGGCCGCGTTCCTTCACCGCCATGGCCGACCGGGACAAGCTCGCCGCCCGTGGCTTCCTTGTCTCCGGTGCGTGGCATCTCACGCCGGAAGGCCATCGGCTCGCGGGCAATCTCAAGAACGGCGACGTCTCCGTCTTCGCAGCCAGCGGCCGGAGCGGAGGCCGCGATCCTGTAGCTGGCGGGAAACGCCGACCGCCGGCTACCCGCGGTCGTGATGAAGCTGCCCGCAGCAACGGCAGGCCAAGGGGCGGTCTCCTCGCGACGATCGGTTACGAGGGGCGGAGCTACGAAGCCTACTTCAACGAACTTCTCCGGGCTGGAATCACGCGCCTCTGCGACGTGCGCCGGAACCCGATCAGTCGCAAGTGGGGATTCTCAAAGCGACTTCTCCAGCAAGGCTGCGACGAGTTCGGCATCCGGTATGAGCCATTCCGGGAGCTCGGCGTCGATTCCGGAGCGCGCTCAGACCTCACGGATCGCGCGGCGTACGAGCGCCTCTTCGCCCAATACGAAGCCACGACCCTGCCTCGATGCCAGGACGCCGTGGCCAGAATCGCGGGGTGGATCGACGCCGGAGACCGCGTGGCGATCACCTGTTACGAACGCGATTCTGGGGACTGTCACCGTTCGCGTGTCGCCAGCGCCGTCATGGCGGCCGCAGCCCAGCCTCTGCGCCCGAAGCACCTGTAGGCCGCCGTGGTGCTCTTGCTGGCGGGGTGCAGCGAGTCGTCCGAGCCGCTGGAGCCGGCTCCGCCCGAGCCGCTCCCGCCGCGGGACAACATCACCGGCACCTACGCGGGACCGTTGGGGGCCTGGGGGTTCAGGATCCGGCTGACCGACAACGACGGGACGCTGGTCGGCTCCTACTTCCTTCGCACGAGTCCCACCGGAGAGTTCGAGACCGCCGGGACGCTCATGGGGTCGGCGACCCAGCGGCCCAACCAAGCCCTGACACAGGATGTCACGCTCACCCGCTCCGGCTTCTAGCTCAGCTTTCCGGCGATCGTGAGGACGGTGCCGGCCAGGTCCTCGATGTTGTCGACGATCCGGTTGATCTTCCGGTTCCGCGAGCCTGCCCCGTTCACGATCTCCATCAGCTCCGCCAGCCGCTGCTTGTCGTCGTGGGTCGGGAACAGCTCCTCGATCTCGCGGTCGGTCATCGTGGTGAGCGACGAGATATCGCCGGCCAACTGACGGTCGGTCTCCTGCGCCGCCTCTGCGGCGATTTTGCTCCAGTCCAGGCCCATGGGGCGTTCTCCTCTCGCGTTGGTCAGCTCGGGTTGGTCAGCTCCCGTTGGTCAGCTGCCCGCAATCGTCGTCTTGATCTCTTCGAGCTGTTCCAGGTACTCGGTGGCCTCGCCGGCGCCCGACACCAGGCGCGACACGGCGGTGTCGACCCCATCGATCACGCCGGACACCCGGTCCTCCGTCACGCCGGCCGCGTCGAGAAAGCGGTCGCGGTTCTCGGCGACCTCCGCCGCGGACCAGAGGAAGCTGGTGAGCGTGTTGTTGATCGCCGCCGCCTCGTCATACGCCCGCTTGATGCTCCGGCCGATCTGACGCTCCAGCGCGTCGAGCGGCGCCACGAGCTCGAGACGCTTCTCGTTGATCTGCGTCTGAAGAGCGGGGCCCGCATCGACCAGAAACCGGAGCCGGTCCGCGTCGCTCCCGTCCTCGACGATGCGACGCCACTCCGCCGCCACCTGCGGGTTGGCGAAGATGTTCCGGGCGAACCGCGGCACCCATTCCTCGGCGAGAAAGCGGTCGATCTCACGACGCTTGAGGTCGAAGTACCGCTCCAGGAGCGTGACGTTGGCGTTCTCCAGAGCCTTGATGCGTTGACCGAGCGTCTGCGACAGCTCCGGCGCCTCGCTCGGAATGCTCACGCACCCCTCCACGACCAACGTCAGGAGACCCAGCAGGGCAGAACGGGTCCTCATCGCTACACTCCTCCTTGCTTGCCTGAACCGGCCGGAACACGCAATCGCGTCCGTCGACCCCGCCGCGCGCGGCGCGCCGGGGACTCATGTACAACGCATCCCGACCCCCGATTGCGACGAATCCCCGCCATCCGCCGGAGCCGAGGGGCGAAAATAACGATTGGACGGCAAGACAGTTGACGATCAGACGCGCTTTACATGTCGATCAGACGCCGATAGGATGGCCAATCGGCCGCTGCACCGAGACAGCGGCCGCGGGACCCTGCGAGAGGCGCCCATCGCCATGTTTCCGCGCTACATCGCTCGCCTCGTACGGGAGGCGCTGGCCGACACGCCCGTGGTCTTCATCATGGGCGCCCGCCAGGTCGGCAAGACCACCCTGGTCAGGCGCCTGATCGATCCCGGCTGGGAGTACATCACCTTCGACGACATGGCCCAGGCCGAGGTGGCGAGGGCGGATCCGGTGGGGTTCATCCGCAATCTCCCTCCGAAGAGAATCGCGCTCGACGAGGTGCAGCGGGTTCCGGATACCCTTCTCGCCATCAAGCAGGCGGTCGACGAAGACCGAACCCCGGGCCGCTTTCTTCTGACCGGTTCCGCGAACGCCCTGCTGTTTCCCAGGGTCTCCGACGCGCTCGTGGGGAGGATGGAGGCCGTGCGCCTCGCAACGCTTTCCGAGTGCGAAATCAACGGTCGCGAGCCCACCTTTCTCGACGGGCTGCTGCGCGGCGACGCCCCGGCGGCCGAAGAGGTGCGGATCAGAGATCGGCTGGCCCGGCGGATCGTGACCGGCTGCTTTCCCGAACCGCTTCTGCGGGAGAGCGAGAAGAGACGGCGCGCCTGGCATCAGCAATATCTGAAGACCCTGATTCAACGCGACCTGAACGACCTGTCGCGGATCGGGCATGTCGAAGCCATGTCCCGGCTGCTCCGCCTGACGGCCGTTCACTCCGGTCAACTGGTCAACCTCGCGGAGCTTGGCGGCAAACTGGGGCTCAGCCGGATCACGGCCGGCAAGTACCTTGCCCTCCTGGAACAGCTCTTCCTCGTCGAGCGCCTTCCTCCCTGGCACGCCGGCGAGTCCAGGCGGTTGGTCAGGACGCCCAAAATGCACGCCGTCGACACCGGAATGATGTGCGCCCTTCGAGGGATCGACCGCCGCAGGCTGCTCCGCAATCCGGCAGAGTTCGGGACGCTCCTTGAGTCGTTCGTCTACAGCGAGCTGCGGAAACAGGCGCTGTGGACGGAGGAGCCCCTGACCTTCCATCACTATCGCGACAAGGACAAGGTCGAGGTCGACCTGGTGATCGAAGACGCCGCGGGCGACTGCTACGGGGTCGAGGTCAAGGCGGCGGCATCGCTGCGCCCCCGGGACTTCATCGGCTTGAAGCGCCTCCGGCGCATCGCGGGCAAGCGGTTCCGGATGGGCGTGCTCCTCTACGACGGAGATCACACCACGTCGTTCGGCGACGGACTCTTCGCGGCGCCGATCGGAGCCCTGTGGCGATGAGCCCCGACCGTCAGCCCGCGCCCGGCTCCGCCGTGAGTGGCCCGGAACGCACGCGGGTCTGGCAGGTGCCCGAGCCCCTGGCCGTGCACGACGCGCGCCTGGGCGACGGCGCCGTGATCGCGCTCCGGCGCCACGGGAATCCCTCCGGCCCGCGCATAGTTCTCAGCCACGGCAACAGCCTCGCGATCGACCTCTACTACCCGTTCTGGTCGCAGTTCGCCGACGCCTGCGATCTCGTGGTCTACGATCTCAGGAACCACGGCTGGAACGCTCCCGGGCCGCTGCGCACCCACCACGTGCCCACACTCATCGATGACCACCTGCGCATCCAGGATGCCATCGAGCAGGGATTCGGGAAGAAGCCGCAGGCCGGCGTATTCCATTCACTCTCCGGGCTGGTCTCGCTGCTGTCCCCGACGCGAGGGGGGGAGTTCACGGCCCGCGTGCTGTTCGATCCGCCGCTGGGCGAGTTCGGGCCGGCCAGGGAGGAGTGTGTCGAGGTGGCGAGGCGGGCGGCCAAGATGACGCTTGCGCGCGCGGAGCGGTATCCGACTCGCGCGGAGTTCGCGAAAGTACTTCGTGAGATGCTCGCCTTCCAGCATGTGGTCCCCGGCGTCCGCCGCCTCATGGCCCGGACGACGCTGCGCCGGTCCCCGGACGGAGACGGCTACATCCTCCGTTGTCCCCGCGAATACGAGGCCCAGATCTACAGGTACGGCGGACAGTACGCGGCGTTGATCGACTTCGGGGCCCTCGCCTGTCCGACGATGGTCATGGGGGCCGACCCCGCCATCCCGCACACCTATTTCCCGACCACCGAACTCCATCACATCCCGACCGTGGACTACGCCTATCTGCCCGGAGGCACGCACCTCCTCCAATTGGAGCAGCCCGAGGCGAGCGCGGCGGCGACCCTGGACTACCTGAAGGCGAACGGCCTGTTCTGATCGCGCCTTGGGGTCACGAGTCCTTCGCGCGTGTTCGGTTGGCTTTCAGCAGATCTTCGATGAGTGCCATCGCTTTGTGGATGGTGGCGGATCCGCCGGCGATCAGTCCGGCCGTCACGATGACGTCGGTGAACTGGAACAGATCTCGCTGGAAGGGCGGGGTGCCGGCGCCAAACTCGAAGAGCGAGCCAAGGAGCCGCACGCCCGAGAGCGACACCATGACTCCGAGTACCAAACCGAAGAGAAGTGCTCGCCGCTGGGTCCCCACACTGTATCGCCGGAGCTTCGCCTCGGCGGCGGCCCTGCCGTCCTCTCCGGCTGACCGCGCCTCTTCCTCGAGGCGAAGCTTCCCGCCCTGCCGCCATGTCTTGAGGAGAACCTCGAGCGCGCGTTCGATGAACACCGCAACGACGTACAGGACTCCCAGTCGGCTGAATGCAGCGGGGAGCGGACTTACGCCTTCCGCTACGTCGACCGCGACGAAGGCATCGCCTGGCCCGAAGACCGCGTAAGCCACCGCCGCGCCCAGCAGCCCCACGCAGATTCGTCCACCGTATTTTCTCATGCTCTGCTTCCCTTGTTATCCGCCCCTGTTATCCGCGTTATCCGCGCCCCCGCTGACAGCCGCGACGGCCCGTAGGAACGCGACATACTCGTCTCGCTCGCGACGTTGGCAGCCCCCAATTTCGGGGGCGTGCGACATGCCTCGCGTACGGCCTCTAGCGGTTGGCGCGCATTCCGTCGAGGAGGGTGGAGGTGGTTTGGCGGATCAGGGCGTCGACGTCCACGGCGGTGAGGATCTGGCCCTCGATCAGGAGTGAAGCCAGGCCGTGCACGGCGCCCCATGCGACGTAGGCCTGGAGGTGCGGGTCCTCTCGCCTGATCGTGCCGCTCTGCTGGTATGACTGGACGATGCGGACGAGTTCGTCGAACAGGGCGTTCGCGGTCTCGCGGAGTTCGGGGTGGTCCTCGCGGGTGATCGCTTCCTTGCCGTACATCAGGCGGTAGTGGCCCGGGTTCTCGAGCGCGAACCGCACGTACACCCGGCCGACCTGCGGGAGCTGCTCGATCCCGGCGTCCGGGGCTCCGGCGCCCACCGCCTCCAGGCGGTCTCGGAGACGGTCGAAACCGGCGGCGGCGACCGCGACCAGGAGCGCGGACTTGTCCTCGAAGTGGCGATAGGCGGCGGACCGCGATACGCCCAGGCGCCGCCCGATCTCGCGCATCGTCACGCTCGAGGTCCCCCCCTCGTCGATCATCGCGGCGGCTTCGGCGAGCAGTGCCGCCCGCAGGTCTCCGTGGTGATACGCGGTGCTTTCCCGGGTCATGCGGCCAAGGTATCCGTCTCGGGTTGATCAGCAATGTTGACAGCGTCAACGTGGCCCGCTAAGTTGACGGCGTCAACAAGCTCGGATCGACCACTCGAAGGAGGGAAGGGAAGATGGCCGGCAACGAGGAGATTACCGGATTCCTGAAGGCGGGCCTGGAGCGAAGCCTGCCCCGCGAGCAACTCAAGGGGGTGCTTCTCGAGGCGGGCTGGCCGCGGGACCAGGTCCGACGCGCCCTGGACGGTTTCGCCGACGTCGCGTTTCCGATTCCCGTCCCGCGTCCCGCCCCGTACCTGTCCGCTCGCGAGGCCTTCGTCTACCTCGTCCTCTTCGGCACGCTGTACGGGAGCGCGATCAGCTTCGGGAGCCTCCTGTTCGCGTTCATCCACCAGGCGTTTCCCGATCCTTCCCTGGCCCCCGCGGCCGCACTCGAGATGGCGCGGGAAGAGATCCGGTGGTCGATCTCCTTCCTCGTCGCGACGTTTCCCGTCTTCGCCTTCGTCTTCTGGACGAACGATCGCGCGGTCCGGAAGGACCCGGGCCGGCGGCTCTCGCGCGTTCGGCAATCGCTGACGTACCTGTCCCTCTTCGTGGGCGCGGCCACGCTCATCGGCGTGGTCACGAGCATCGTCTACAACCTTCTTGGCGGCGAACTCACGGTCCGGTTCGCCCTGAAGGTCCTCACCGTCGGGACGATCACCGGCTCGCTGTTCGGGTACTTCCTCCGCGACGTGCGCAGGGAGGAGGCGGCGGAATGAAGCGCTCGACGCGAGCCCTCGTGCTGGGCGTCTCGGGAGCCGCCGTTGCCGCGGCGGTGGCGCTCGGGATCGGTTTCCTGGGATCTCCCGCCGAGGAGCGCGAGCGCCGGGTCGACGACCGGCGACTCGCCGACCTGCACGCAATCACGGCGGCCGCCGATCTCTACTGGACGCGACACGGGCGGCTTCCGGCCTCGCTGGACGACCTGGCGGCCGAGCCCGGCCTGAACATCAGCACCCGCGACCCCACCAGCTCGGAGATGTACGAGTACCGGGCGCTCGACGACGGCCGCTACGAGGTGTGCGCCACCTTCGCGACGGATGCCGGGGGGGCAACGGGAAGCGCTTCAATCGTTCAGAGGAGCTGTCAGGGCTGCCACGGCCCGGGCTCGCCCATTGCGGGCCGCCTCGACGATCCGGTGGCCGCGCACGTCGCGTTTCGGGACGTGTGGGCGCACGGCGCGGGACGGCACTGCTTCCAGATGCGCGTTCGGTGAGGCGCCCGGCCGGGCTGCCGGCCCCCCGCCCTTCGCATAGCTTTCGCGCATGCCGAGCGGGACGCGGCGTTTTGGAGATCGTCGAGCTGGAGACGTTAAACCTTTGCGGATGGGGATGACCTAATGGTGCTCACGCCTTCGACCATGGTGGAGCTGGGAACGCCGGCGCCGGACTTTCGCCTGCCCGATCCGTCCGGCCGGGAATGGGCGCTGTCCGATGTGGTCGGGGAGGGCGGGCTGCTCGTCGCCTTCATCTGCAACCACTGCCCGTACGTGATACACCTGCGCCACGGGCTGGCCGAGTTCGCGCGCGACTACCAGGCTCGCGGGCTGGGCGTGGTCGGGATCAATGCCAACGACGTGGCCACCCATCCGGCGGACTCGCCGGACCGCATGGCGGAGGAGGTCGAGCAGGTGGGGTACACCTTCCCGTACCTCTTCGACGAGTCGCAGGACGTGGCGAAGGCGTACGGCGCGGCCTGCACGCCCGACTTTTTCCTGTACGATGGCGACGGCAGGCTGGTGTACAGGGGCCAGTTCGATGGCTCCCGCCCGAACAGCGGGGTCCGGGTGACCGGCGAGGATCTGCGCGCGGCGGCGGACGCCCTGCTGGAGGGGCGAGCGCCGCTGGCCGCGCAGACCGCGAGCATCGGGTGCAACATCAAGTGGAAGCCGGGGAACGAGCCGGGTTGGTTCGGGTCGTGAGGAGGTTCCTCACCGCCGGTTCTCGGGCACTCCGAACGGGTAGAGGCCGCTGAGGTCCACGTGCTCGTAGGGCAGCGCGTCGAGGAAGACGGTGCCCACGAAGGGCCCGGGCGCCTCCACGACCAGAACGGTGGGCGCGTAGCCGGTTTCGTCGAAGCCGCGGCGGAAGTGGATCCGTGACTTGACGACGAAGACCTCGTAGTCGGCCGGGTCGATGGTCCCGAAGCGGAATGCGTCCGGGTAGAGGACCTGTTCGTAGGCGGGGGTGAGGAAGACGACATTGCCGTCGCCGAAGGAGACGGCGGCGATGCGGTCGTAGCCGAAGCCTTCCCCGAAGTACTCCAGCGTGCCGGTGACGCGATGGGGGGAGCCGCCGGAGGGGGTGAACCCGCCGATCTCCTGGTCGAACGGGTCGCCGGGCCGGGCGTTGGCCGCCGCGAGGGCGTCGAGGGTGGCGGGGGAGGTGATCGTGCCGTAGAGGACCCTGCCGATGCCGGCCGCCTCGAAGGCGCTCAGGATGTGCGTGGCGTCGCCGGGGCGGTCGCTGTAGTCGCCGACCGCGACGGGGGTCTCGCCGCGCGAGATGGCGCCCGCGACGGTCCGGGCGGCCTCGGTGGGGCCGGGGAAGCTGCCGAGCGCGAAGTCCTCGCGGACGCGCCACATGAAGTCGTCCATGTCGTCGGCGATCCGGTCCGCGAGCGCCTGGTCCCCGTTGGTCATGACCTGGATGGTGGCGCCCACGTCGGGCACGTCCGACCAGGGATAGCCGAAGAAGACGCTCACGTAGGCGTCGTGCTCGCGGGCCTCCCAGCGCCGCGCGCGCTCCATGATGTCCATCGCGGGAGACTGTCCGGTCCACTGCAGCACGGTGGCGGTGATGACGCCGGGTTTGCGGGTGGCGGTCGTGGGCTCGTATTCCCCCCGCGCGGCGAGCCGCAGGGCGCGGGCCGCGCGTTCGCCCTGGATGTACGAGTCGTAGTGGGGGAAGCGCTTGGTCACGAAGGAGAAGTCGGCGTGCTCGAGGAACTCGCCGTCCTCGTTGCCGTGGAGGTCGAAGGTCGCGGCGATCGGCACATCCGGGCCGACGATCTCCCTGAACCGGCGGGCGATCTCGGCTTCGGGGCGGGGGACGTCCCGCACGGCCATCGCCCCGTGCAGCGCGAGAAAGACCCCGTCGACCGGCAGTTGCGCCTCCAGTTCGGCCAGCATGGCGTCCAGGAAATGCTCGAAGGTCTCCCGCGTGTTCCAGCTGCGCGACGAGCCCCCGAAGACGCCGAGCGGCGAGGTGAGCGGCACGAGTTCGATGTCCCCGAGCTCGCCGGCCCGTTGGACGAAGCCGCCGATGTAGTCGCCGGCGCCGAGCAGCGCGTCCCCGGAAACCGGCTCGCTGTAGCGAAGCCAGTCATCGACTTCGGTGTCGCCGCCGGGGCAGAAGGTGCAGGTCTCGTGCTGGTAGCTGGCGACGGCGAAACGGAGCGGGGCCACGTCGTCCCCCGAGGGAGAACCGCAGCCGAGGAGCGTTGCGGCAAGCGCCGCGGTGGCCGACAGCGCCCCTCCACGCGGCGATCCGGGGGTCCGTTTCGATCCTTCGCGTTCCGTTGTCATTCTCTCGTCCCTCGTCTGTAGCCACCCTCGTTGTCGCCACCGGTGAAGCCGTGGCGGAGTATGGGGAAGAAGCGGTCCAGCGGCCACTCGTTCCACCCTCTCCAGCTAGCGCGTCGTCGCCCGGGGGGATCGGTTCACAGCGGCCGGTGGCGGCGGCCCGCCGATGAGGTTGACGTGGCGGGGGATCGCGTTCGATCCTGCGAGTACTCCGGGGGGAACCATGACCGAACGTTCGAAGCGCATCCCGTCGCTGGTCCTGCCGGTTGCCGGCCTCGGGCTTACCACATTCTTCACGATGGCCATGGCGACCGCCGGAGCCGCGGCGCTCTGGATCATCCTCTTCGGCCTCCTGATGGGCGTCCTCGCCAGCCAGATCGCCCAGCTCGAAGTGAGGAGCTACCTGGACGCTCAACGCGAGGCGTCGGACGGACTCCCGGGGCGTTTCCGACTCGTGTTCGTGCTGGGCGTTCTCTTCGGGATCGCGGGAATGACCGTGATCGTCGTGTCGGACGCGGTAGGCGGGTTCGCGTTGCTGCTTTTCATGCTCGCCCTCCTGATGGGCGGACGCGTCAGCAGGAGCGTTCGCCGGGCCCTGACGGGCGAGATGAGCACAGAGGCGGAGTCCGCGGACGAGGGTGAAGATCCTCAGTCGCAGACCGCCTTGATGTCACGACTAACGGCTATCGGCGATACGACCGGCAAGCAGATGGTCAACCTGGCCTGGCTCCTGCTCGGGTTCGCGGTGGGGGCAGGCCTCGCACTGCTGGCCGCGATGCTTGTCGACACCCAATTGGGTGGGGGATAGCGGCCGATCCGTCGTCAAACCTCCGATGTCATGCTGGCCGACGAGCCCGGAACAGCAGGCAACGTTCTCGTCCGTGACGTTGGCAACCCCCGATTTTGGGGGAGTGCGACAGCCCCGGACGTGCTGGAAGGCCGCCGGCTGGCAGGTTGAACCCGACACGTCCGCAGGGTATGGTGAGAGACGAAGCTGGCGGGAAAAAGCGAATCGCCTTGCAACCCGATCCCACGTCGCGGTTGCAAGGCGATTTTCGCTATCGGGCGGGGTGGCAGAGTGGTTGATTGCACCGGATTGAGGATCCGGTAGGCGCTGCCTTCGATTTAGAAGCAGCAAGAGCGTCTCGCGGGTTCGAATCCCGTCCCCGCCGTTCACCCTCCCGTATCCTCAAGTTTACCCGGCGATACCCCTACGAAGCAAATCCGGGCGTCTTCCGGCCCGTGAGCATACGATACCTTGACCCTTCAGATCCGTGATCGAATGGCTGGGCGCTCCCCCGGACGATTCCTGAGGGGGCGGACGGACCACAAGACGGCGAGAGGCTTGCAGGTCATGCCGGAAGAGAGTTCCAAGGAAGCGCAGACGCCGCGTGGGACCGGTGACGAAAGCGAGCTGCCCGTCTCCCCAGGCCACGCAGGGGGTGGAGGTCGTCTGACCCATCGCATCCCCTTCGGCCGTCTTGCGCTTGAGTTCGTGGTGATCGTGGTCGGCGTTCTCGTTGCCCTCGGCTTCGATCAATGGATGACGAACATCGACCACCGCCGACTCGTCGACGAGACGCTTTACGCGCTGGCCGCGGAAATCGCCGAGAACACCGTAGCGCTCGAGCGTCGCATGGCCTATCACGACCGGATCCTGCCGGGGCTTGTCGAGAATCAGCGGGCTGCCGAAGGGGGCGAGCGCCAGAGAATCTCGATCAGCGGAGCACTGCCGGAAGGGCTCGGCCTCACGCCGCTGAGGAGTACCGCGTGGGAGTTGGCCAGCGTGACCGAAGCCGTGCGGCACTTCGACTTGCCGATTCTCTCCACGCTCTCCCTCACGTACGCCATTCAGGAATCGCTCCACGAGTACGACCGGATCGTTTCGGCCGGGATCATCCAACCTCAGTTCTTCGCGGCCACGGACCAGCCCGGCGCGGTCATCTACCTCGGCGTCATGTTGAGCGACGTTCGGGCACGGGAAGACGAGCTTGGGCGGTTTTACGCCGAGACGCTGCGGCATGTGCGCCAGCGACTGGGAGACCCCGAGGCTGGCGCGGTGATGGAGGTCCGCTGACGATGGCAAAAAGCGTGACCGAGGCTAGATTGAGTCGTTCGCTGACGGCCCTGGAGGTGGAAGATGAAATACCGGGTAGCGCTTCAAGAGTCCGAAGAGGGATTCTCCGTCTGGGTTCCAGGCCTACCGGGTTGTGCGTCCCAGGGGACGACCGAGGAGGAAGCCTTGGCGAACATCGCGGAGGCAGTCCGCGAGTACCTGGACGTGGCGGTCGAGAACGCCGCTGGCATGGTGATCCGCGAGATCGAGGTCGCCGTATAGGCCGTGCCGAGGATTCCCGGTGTCAACCACCTCCGAGCGGTGCGGGAGTCAAGAAACGAGGTGCCCACATGTCGAGCTGGAAAGAATGTGACGCGGTTGAGCGTGATCCGCGGAAGGTCAGCGGCGCCTGGGTCTTCGCGGGGACCCGAGTCCCGGTCAGTGCCCTGTTCGAGAACCTGCGGGCGGGGGCTTCGATTGAGCAGTTTCTTGACTGGTTCCAGGGCGTGGAGCGCTGGCATGTCGAGTCCGTCCTCGACCACGAAGTGAAAGCGCTGGCGGGCGCCGGTGGTCAGTGAAGATCCTGTTCGACCAAGGCACTCCAGTGCCGCTGAGGCGGCAAGCGCCCCCAGGAAACCTATCCCCTTCCCGTGACCAGCATGGGCTGGTCCGTGGGGTCGTTGCGCCAGCCGGGTGAAACGGTCGCCAAAATATCGTCAAACCAGGTCGATTTGTCGGCCACGGATCGTATTCCAAGTGGTATCTTTCAGGCGATATGTCCACGGCCGACCCGCAGTCTGGTTCAGACGGTCACGAGGCAGGGAAAAAGATCGACGTCGGTGAGGCCGGGAGTCAGGCGAATACCGTATGTGGACGCCCGGAAGGATGGTGGGACGAAGAATGCGGCGCAGGCACAGTCGCCGGGGTGGGGCGTTGGGGGATCGGGGACTGCCTGGCGCGGGCTTCGCGATCCCGGCGATCGTTGGGATCGCCGCGCTGGTCCTGTCCTGCGGCGATGACGGCGTCGGGCCGACGGCGCCGCCCGCTCGTCCTCCGGGTCCCGCCGCCACGACCGTAACGATCAACCCAAGTTCAGCCACGTTTACCGCCCTTGGCGAGACGGCCCAGCTCGCTGCCGAGGTGCAAGACCAGACCGGGCAGGTGATGGCGGGGGCGGCCGTCGCGTGGGCGAGCAGCGACGCCTCGGTCGCGTCGGTGGCCGCCTCGGGGCTGGTGACGGCGGCGGCGAACGGGCGTGTGACGATTACCGCAACTGCGGGCTCAGCGTCGGGGACGGCTGCGGTAACGGTGGAACAGGAAGTGAGCGCGATTGCCGTGTCCCCGGCGGCGGCTACTCTGGTGGCGTTCGGGGGCACGTTGCGCCTGGTGGCGGAAGCATCCGACGCGAACAGCCATGCGGTCGCAGGCTCGGAGTTCTCCTGGTCGTCCAGCGACACGCTGGTGGCCCAGGTGGACGATTCGGGGCTGGTGACCGGAGTGGACGAAGGGACGGCGACGATCACCGCGGAGGCGGGCGGCGCTTCGGGCGAAGCGGAGATCACCACCGTCGAGAATCCGGACCGGGCCGCGTTGGTCGCCCTCTACGAAGCCACCGACGGCCCGAACTGGGTCAGCTCCGATAACTGGCTGACCGAAGCGCCGCTGGGAGAGTGGTACGGGGTGGAGACCGATGGTTCCGGGCGGGTGGTCGGGCTGGACCTCGCCGGCAAGTTGGACCGCGAGGCGGGGGAGGAGTTGGTTCATGGCCTTGCCGGCACGATTCCAGCTGAGATCGGCAGCCTCGTCAATCTGAAATCGCTGAATCTGGAGCTGAACGGACTGACGGGCCCGATCCCTCCCGAAGTCGGTGAACTTACCAGCCTGACAACCCTGGATCTTGGCTACAACAACCTCAATGGCCCGATCACGCCTGTACTCCATAACCTCGTCGACCTGGAGCGGCTGCGTCTGGCGAGGAACCATCTGACGGGCTCGTTGCCGCACGAACTGGGCAGCCTGTCCGGCCTGGAGGAGTTGGATATCTGGGGCAATGACCTCAGGGACCCGATCCCCGACAGCTTTCTCGCGCTCGGTTCGTTGAGGAGGTTCACCTTCTCGTCGAACGCGAACCTCTGCGCCCCCGGAACGGCCGATTTCGTCGCTTGGTTGGTGGACATCGGGTGGTACGGCGGACCCTACTGCCACGAATCGGACATGGAAGTGCTCGCCCGCCTGTACCAATCCTCTGGGGGGCCGAATTGGAGATACTCCGGTGGCTGGCTGGAGACTCCCGTACTCGACGAATGGTACGGCGTGACGGCGGGCGCCCTCGGCCGGGTTGCGACGCTCGACCTTTCCGGGAACGGCCTCGACGGCCGGCTGCCTCCCGATCTGGGAAGCCTGGAGGAGCTGACCGTGCTTCGCGTCAACGACAACGCGCTATCCGGCCGGCTGCCGCACTCTCTGGCCAGCCTCTCACTGGTCGAGCTCGATTATGCGGACACCGGCCTGTGTGCTCCGCCCCACGCATCGTTCCAGACCTGGCTGTCAGGAATCACGGCCCACGAAGGCACTAGCCTTGCGTGCAGCCCCCCGTCGGACCGCGAGGTCCTGGTAGCCTTCTATGAATCCACTGACGGACCGAATTGGATCAACTCCCGCAACTGGCTGACCGACGCACCGCTCGGGGAGTGGTACGGCATCAATACGGATGCTTCGGGCCGGGTCGTTCAACTGAACCTCTTCGCCAACAACCTTGCGGGCCAGATTCCACCCGAGCTAGGCGACCTCGCCACCCTAGAGCACCTGACCTTGTGGAGGAACAACCTGTCGGGTCAGATCCCGCGCGAACTCGGAGAACTTGCCAGCCTGATCAGGTTGGTTCTGTCCGAAAACGAATTCACGGGCCCGATGCCGCACGAACTATTTGGCAGGCTTACTAGCCTGCGGCAGCTGGATCTCGGCGACAACGACCTTTCGGGTCGGATCCCGCGCGAACTCGGTGAACTTGCCAGCCTGACCCGGCTGTCGCTCACAACCAACGGACTGACGGGTCCGATCCCATCCGATATCGGCAGGCTCACGAACCTTCGTTTGATGTCACTCTCCGGCAATGACCTTACGGGCCCGATTCCGTCCGATATCGGCAATCTCACGAGGATGGAGGCCCTGGACCTCGCCAGTAACAATCTCACGGGGGCGCTGCCGCCCGAGTTGGGCGGAGTATCGAGCCTCCGAGAACTGGCTGTCGGGAACAATGCCGGCTTGTCAGGGCCGCTCCCGGACGGATTGACGGACCTCCGGCTCAAGAGGCTTCTGGCGGGGGGCACGGATCTCTGCGCGCCGTCGGATCCCGGTTTCCAGGCCTGGCTGGAGACCCTTTACCACCGGCGGATCGCAACCTGTTCCCGTGGTGGCGGGTCGATGGCATACCTGACCCAGGCGGTGCAGTCACGGGAACACCCGGTTCCGCTGGTTGCGGGCGAGCAGGCCTTGCTCCGGGTCTTCGTCACCGCCTCACATCCGACAACAGCGAGTATCCCCCCTGTCCGGGCGCGGTTCTACCTGAACGGGACCGAGAGGCATGTGGCGGACATTCCGGCGACGGCGACGGCCATCCCCACCGAGCTTGTCGAACACAGTCTATGGAGCTCCGCCAATGCCAATATCCCCGGCGAGGTCGTGCAGCCTGGCCTCGAGATCGTGGTCGAGATCGACCCGGACGGCACGCTGGATCCCGGTCTCGGTGTCGTGAACCGGATCCCGGAGACGGGCCAGATGGCAGTCGACGTGCGCAAAATGCCCGTGTTCAACCTCACTGTGATCCCATTCCTCTGGAGCGAGGATCCCGATTCGTCGATTGTCGCGCTGACCACCGCGATGGCCGCCGATCCTGAGGGCCATGAACTGTTCCGGAGGACACGTACGCTGTTGCCGATCGGCGACCTCGAAGTGGCGGCGCACGAACCCGTGCTGAGTTCAAGCAACAATACATACGACCTTATGAGCGCAACACGAGCGATAATCGCCCTGGAAGGCGGTGCCGGTCGTTACCTGGGCATGATGTCGCGACCTGTCAGAGGCGCGGGAGGGTTGGCCCAGCAGCCAGGCCAGGCAGTTTTCGCGGTACCACATCCGGGGACCATAGCCCACGAACTCGGCCACAGCCTGAACCTCGGACATGCGCCGTGCGGGAGTAGCCGTCAGCTGGACCTGTCGTATCCCTACACGGACGGGTCGATCGGTTCCTGGGGCTACGACTTCCGTGACGGCGGCCGACTGATTGGACCGGGGCACAAGGATCTGATGTCGTACTGCGGCCCAGCGTGGGTCAGTGATTACCACTTCGCAAACGCGCTCCGGTTTCGTCTCTTCGACGAGCGACCTTCCCGGGTGGCGAGCCTAGCCGTTCAAGAAGACGCATCCCTCCTCCTATGGGGAGGCACGGACGCGGAAGGCGCACCGTTCCTCAACCCCGCTTTCGTTGTAGATGCGCCGGCACTCCTTCCCGACTCTGCGGGCGCGCACCGGATCACCGGACGCACGGCCGACGGCGGTCAGCTCTTCTCCCTCAGCTTCACCATGCCCGAGACAGCCGATGGCGACGGGAGTTCGTCCTTCGCATTCGTTCTGCCGGCACAGGCGGGATGGGAAGGCGACTTGGCGAGCATCACGCTTTCCGGACCCGAAGGATCAGCCACGCTGGATCAGGAGACGAACCGCCCGATGACGATCCTGCGCGATCCCCGCAGCGGGCAGATACGCGGATTCCTGCGGGATCCGGCTCCCGCGACCCGGAGTGCGGCGGACGCGGTGGGAGGCGCCGTTGTTCCCGGACTGGAAATGCTGTTCAGCCGTGGCATACCTGGCGCGGGGGCTTGGCGGCAGTGAGGGTCCACCGTCGCTCGGTATGGCTGGCGTCTCGGTGCTCATGTTCCTGGTTCCAACCCGGCGAGTGGAGGAGCTTTGGCCGCGGCTGCTCGGCCGGCCGGACCGGGAGGAGATTTCATACGCCCGACTTGAACATCCGCGCTGCGTCCGGATCGATGGGGCCGGCGTCAGGGCCATACTCGAGGCTCGCATGGGTTCGAAAACTCCATGCGGATGGCAAGAAGCTGCGGGTCCCGGTTGCACCTTCACGCACAGTTGGTACATCTGCTCGACAGTTTCTTGGGAACTGCAGCCGAGCAGCCTGCCGAGGCGCCAACCGAGGTTGTCCCAAGTCAGTTTTCTTAGCGCCTTGCGATCGTAGCATTTGCCACGCACGGCGTTGTCCCAGCCGATCCGGAAGCGGGCCCGGCGGTGGCCCGAAGCGTCGGGGTCCTGGTCTCGAACGTCGACCTCAAAGCTGAGCCCATCAAACGTAGGGTCGGTCATGTTCGTTGCCATCCTTCCTTTCCCCTTGGAGGGGCGGGACTGGGTGCGCAAGGGCCGATTGCGCCCGGGGATCACGAGTCCTTCGCGCGTGTTCGGTTCGGGTTCAGCAGATCTTCGATGAGCGCCATCGCCTTGTGGATGGTGGCGGATCCGCCGGCGATCAGTCCGGCCGTCACGATGACGTCCGTGAACTGGAACAGGTCTCGCTGGAGGGGCGGGGTTCCGGCGCCGAACTCGAAGATCGAGCCAAGGAGCCGCACGCCGAAGAGCGACACCATGATGCCGAGCGTCAAACCGAAGAGAAGTGCCCGCCGCTGGGTCCCCACCCTGTATTGCCGGAGCTTCGCCTCGGCCGCGGCCCTGCCGTCCTCTCCGGCTGACTGCGCCTCCCCCTCGAGGCGAATCTTCCCGCCCTGCCGCCATGCCTTGAGGAGAACCTCGAGCGAGCGTTCGACGAGCACCGCAACGATGTACAGGACTCCCAGCTGGCTGAGCGCCTTGCGGAATGGATCTACTCCGTCCGCCACGTCGACCGCGACGAAGGCATCGCCCGGCCCGAAGACCGCGAAAGCGACCGCCGCGCCCAGCAGCCCCACGCAGATTTGTCCACCGTATTTCCTCATGCTCTGCTTCCCTTGTTATCCGCCCCTGTTGTCCGCGTTATCCGCGCCCCCGCCGATAGCCGCGACGGCTCGTAGGAACGCGACATACTCGTCTCGCTCGCGATGTAGGCAACCCCCAATTTCGGGGGCGAGCGACATGCCTCGACCTTCCCCTTCCCGTGACCAGCATGGGCTGGTGAAACCGGCGCCGCGCGTGGTACTCTCGCAGCCGCCGCGCATTGGCCCGATCTGCCGAGCGATCCAAGTCGAGAAGAGGAGACGGATGCGTTACAAGCTGCTGGGAAGGAGCGGACTCCGCGTGTCGGAGGTCTGCCTGGGCACCATGATGATGTCGACGGAGTCGCCCAGCTCCGCCGGCCCCGAGGAGAGTCGCCGGATCCTGGAAGCGTTCGCGGACAGGGGCGGCAACTACTTCGACACGGCCAACGAAGTCTACAGCGGGGGGCTCAGCGAGCGGATTCTGGGGGAATTCGTCGCTTCCGAGCGCCATCGCTACGTCGTGACGACGAAGTACACCAACACCCTGCACAGCGGTTTCGACCCGAGCATCCGCGACCATCCCAACGCCGGAGGCAACCACAAGAAGAGCATGGTGCAGTCGGTCGAGGGGAGTCTGAAGCGCCTCGGCGTGGACTACATCGACCTCCTCTGGATCCACTTCTGGGACTACAGCACCGACATCGCGGACGTGATGCGCAACGTGAACGACCTCGTGCGGCAGGGGAAGGTCCTGCACTTCGGCCTGTGCAACACGCCGGCCTGGGTGGTGGCGCGCGGCCAGACCGTGGCCGACCAGAGAGGCTGGGAGCCGATCTCGGCCCTGCAGTACCAGTACAACCTGGTCTCGAGGGATCTGGAACTCGAGATCATCCCCTGTTCCCGCGCGCTCGGCATCGGCGTGAACGCGTACTCCCCGCTGGCCGGCGGCTTCCTGACCGGCAAGTACACGCGCGGCGACAGCACCGAGAGCCGGCGCTTCGACAGCGAGTTCTTCAAGCAACTGACCTTCCAGTTCGACGAGAAGGCGTACGACACCGCCCGCAAGGTGGACGAGATCGCCGACCGCCTCGGCACCAGCTCGGCCGCGGTGGCCCTGGCGTGGGTGCGCGACCGCGGCGTGATCCCGATGATCGGGGCCCGGAAGGTCTCCCAGATCGAGGACAGCCTGCGGTACCTGTCACTCACCCTGCCTGCCGAGGACATGCAGGCGTTGACCGAGGCGAGCGCCCCCGTCCTGCCCTGGACGTACCACCTCCTCCACGGCGACGACAGCCGGATACGCCAACTCGCCGCCGGCGGCATGCTGGACGCGATCGACAACGAGCACTTCCCCTGCTGACCCGTCCCTCATGGATGGCCGGGGGGGACGCAGCTACGACACGCTCCACAACGGGGGGTATGGACGCGTGAGATTTGCCAGCATGGCCGAGCCGACGCCGGAAGATGTTGCGTGACAGAGCGCGCCGCGGGCATCCCGATGTTCTTCGCCGGAGTGGAGGCGCGGATGGTTGAGGCACGGCACGCCGATCGCCGCCGGCTTCAGCAGCTCTTCGTCGAGCTGAATCCCGTATTGGAGGCGGCGCGGAAGCTGGAGCGAGAGCTTGATCGGCATCTCGCGCATCGCTTCAACGTCTTCGACTACATGGGCGAGGATCGCCCGAGCGAAGTGCTGCTGTCGAGAATCATCGGCGACCTGCTCAACCCCGCGGCCCGACACGGCCAGGGCACGTCCCTGCTCGGGATTCTCCTGGAAGAGTTGTTCGCGGAGAGCGGCACACCCAAGCCGAGGCCAGACTTCTCGAAACCGGTACGGGTGCAGTTGGAGCGCGTGATCCCCGAGAGGCGTCGCATCGACATCACCGTGGACGTCAAGACCGGCGCCGGGCCGTGGTGCCTCGCCATCGAGAACAAGCCCTTCGCGGACGATCAGCGTCACCAGGTGCGGGACTACCTGAAGTACCTCAAGGGGGAGTACGAGGAGCGGTTTCTGCTCATCTATCTGTCGCCGCGGGGAGAAGGACCGACCGCTCACAGCCTGCCGAAGAAGGAACTCTCCCGTTGGCGCGGACGGTTCGTCGTTATGCCCTATTGGGGAGACCCTGGGAGCGCGGATCGGGACGTCGAGTACGCCGAGGCGGACGATACGCCCAGCGATGAGCAAGCTCTCGCGGACGATGTGTTTGCCGACTTCCGGACTCGGTTCTCCCTGGCCGATTGGTTTGCCGCCTGTCGCACGCAGTGCCACGCCGACCGGCTCCGGTGGTTTCTACGGGATGCCGAAGCATTCTGCCGACAACAATTTGGAGGACATTCGATGGCGACGGACAGCGACACCCGCGCAATACAGGATTATCTCTTCGCCAACCCGAATCAGCTGGCCACCGCGCAGACCGTCTGGGATGTCTGGCCGAAGCTCAAGACAGAGATATGCGGAGGTTTTCTGGAGCACCTGCGCGCGGAGGTCCACCGAAGAGTACAAGAGCAGTTGCCCGATTTCGCTCCGGATCTCAGCGTAGAGTACAGGTACGGCGGAGAGAAAAAGTGGTCCAACTTCCTCTGGCTGTACCTCGTGGGGTGGCCTCCGTGGGACAAGGCGGCCAAGGGGCATCCTCCGATCGAGGGATGCACGGGCGTTGTCCTGCAATCGACCGGACCGGGGCCGAACCTCTGGAGGTGGGGCGTGCTGCATCCGTTGGGCACGGCCGGCATGACCACTGCGGACAAAGCGCGGCGTGAAGAACTGGAGCGCCGGCTTCGGAGTCACCTCGATCTCGGCCGAAGCGAAGGCTGGTGGCCGTATGTCCGCCGGGTGAGCGACGAGATGATCAGTTGGGATTCTCTCCTTCCGGACCTGTACCGAGAATGGAAGGATGGCGGTGGGCCCATCACCGAGTACTACGTCGATGGCATGTTGGATCTCGCCACGAGGGCGATTCCAGTAATTGACGAAGTCGAACGCAAATGGGAGCAGGCGAAGGCTGGCGGACCAGACCAATAGGGGGAAGCGGCGGACCTCATCGGTCCCCGAGCCCCCACCTGATTCACGCGATTTCGTTGAGGCTTTCTCTCTGCGGTAGGGCGACCCAGCCCTCCCGTTGAGCCAACTCGTGATCTCCCATGGGAATCGGTTCGCGGCGGCCGATAGCGGCCGCTCGGGCGACGAGGGCTACCACGAGCGCATCGAGCATGTCGTCCGCCCCTAAACCCCGCCCTCGAACTGACACTGCAATGCGTAAACTACGTCCCTGTGAACACTTCTCCCGCGAACACTTCATCTCGGAAATCCTGCAGAATGCGGTCGGCAACATAGGAATTGACCCGCACCTGCCCCCAAGGATCGTTGGGTGTGATTGGCCTTCGCGAAGCTACCTTCCGGGCGGCCTCGATTGCCTCATGTACTTGGTTTGCAGCATGTACTCGAAGAGCAACACTCTCTGCTCCGATGGCTTTCACGTCGATTTCAAAACCAAGGATTCGACCTGTCTTCTTCCCTACCACTGCTGTCACTTCGGCAGGACCAAAATTCTCATACTTGCGCGGCTCATCCGTGATGTACTTGAAGTCGATCACGAATCGCTCCCGTTTCCGTTCGTAGTATCCTCGAACAGCCTTCGGGATGTCGAAGGGCGAAATGAACACGTCTAATTCCACGTCAGCCGACGCGCTCATTCCAATCTCGCGCGGTTCGTCGTACTTGCCTTGGTCAACTCTTATCCACGGTCGCTCGTTCATGTGTCTCCCCTCACAAGCTCTGCACGAGCTGCGCTAGGACTGGCGCATAGGCACCGAATTCCGCTTGTGCGAGTTGCATGTCAAACGTCGGTGACCGGCTGTCGACTACCAGTACACCCCAACGCGCGCTCTGCGCATCCTCCACCCTAAACCCCATCAGCGATCTCGCTCGCGGCTTCTGCGCTCGCACCCAATCATACGTCACGAACGTCTCCTCTGCGTAACGGCGCCGAGCATCCTCCGAACACGTCGAGCTTGCCAGGTCCGGCAGCTCTCTTACCTGCACCGCGGTGGTTCGTGCCCACGCCCTCCCTGCTATCCCTTCTGCCTTGTCGGCGTCGTCAGGGCTTCGGAATCGAACGTGCGTGTTCTTCGTATCGTACCCCGACCTGGCCACTGGTATGAGCCACCGACGACCCGGACGCTTCAGCTCTCCGAACGTGTCCTTCGTGAACCAGAGCCCCCGCACCTGTTTGAAGAGGGTGATCCGATGATGGGCCTCAGCACCTTCGACCTCGCCGAATAGCGTACCTTGGATCTTGGTGAGAATCGCATTCGTGGCGTTCAGCGCAACGGGGTCAGACTCCTTGGGGATGATCGCTGCGATAACGGTCGCGGCGAAGGCCGCTAGGAGCCAGAGCCACGCCGTGTCGTGCAAATGTTGGAAGGTGCTTTCGAGGGGACTCCACACCCGGTCGGGCGTCGTCGACAAGACACACGTGATCCCACCGACGATGATCGCGCCAATCGCCCGCGCCCCTTTCCGAATCCACCGGAGGGCACCGCTCCTGCGAATCCAGCGCTGGAACGGGGTACCTGCGGGCTGGTCCATCAAGTGAAGCTCACTCGGAGACGTGCGATGTTGGCAACCGAAACGGAGCGCACCTCGTGGCAGTGGCGACGTTAAGGCGAGTGCGTGAGTGCATGGGAGGCTAGGGTACGCGAAGTATCAAGCCAGTGTCAACAGCAACAGCAGCGCGTCGCACGGCCGTCGTTGGTGGCGGCGAAAATGCGACAGGTATGGCCGCCGACAAAACGACGCCGGTCGTTCCCGAAGGCCAGAAGGAGGCCGCTCCGTCACGGAACTCGGAGGCTTGGCGTCTCGTTAGCTAGCTAGTTCTCGTCCGTAAATCGCTTCATGGCAGAGCTTTACCGGCGTGTTTTCACCAGT